>JAKFYP010000072.1 GCA_021730835.1 Alphaproteobacteria bacterium | reverse complement strand
CCCCCTGCCCGGCAATGTGAACAACCTGTCAATCAGCATGCCCGTTACCTCGCGCCATACCGTCGCCAGCGGCACGGGCTGGCAGGTGCAGGGCATCCGTGAGAACGGCGTCAGCGACAGTAATATCACCTTCGTCCGCGAAGCCGGAGCCATTGCCAGCGGCAAGAAAGAGGAAGAATCGCTGAAGCCCGGAACCTATCCCTCTTTTTTCGAGGTCAGGCGTACATTCCTGCTCGGCCTGCGCTGGGAAGTTTACACCGAAATCGTGCGCGTTACGCCGGCAGACAACTCTGCCGTGCTGGAAATCCCGTTGCTCAAAGGCGAGACTGTCACAACCGATGCCATCCCGGTGAAAGACAACAGGGCATTTCTCAATTTTGCGCCGGGGGAGACTGTCAAATCATGGCAATCCTTCATGAAACCGAAAGGGCTGGTCAGTCTGGAGGCCGATCGCGGTTCGGCATGGAGCGAAGTCTGGACATTCGAGGTCAGCAATCTCTGGCACGCCGCCTTCGACGGCATCCCGCCGATTCATACGGCAGGCAGCACCGGCGTCACCTACCGCCCGTGGCCGGGTGAGAAAATAGCCATGCTGGTAACCCGGCCTCAGGCGGTAGACGGCCAGACCGTGACCATAGACTCCTCACAGCTTACCCTCAGCCCGGGGCAGCGTAACCAGAATGTCACCCTGACGCTCAGCATCCGCAGCAGTAAGGGAGGGCAACAGGCCATCACTTTGCCGGAGAGCAGTGAACTGGTCAGCGTTTCACTTTCGGGACGCGTGTTGCCGCTGAAGCTGGATGAGCGGACGCTCTCCCTGCCCCTGCGCCCCGGCAGTCAGTCGGTCGTTATCAACTGGAAACAGGCCAAAGGCATCGCCCCGGCTTACAGCTCGCCGCCGGTTGATCTCGGGCTGCACGGCGTCAATGCGGAGACACGGCTGCAAGTGCCGGGAAATCGCTGGATATTGTGGGCGCACGGCCCGGTCAAAGGCCCGGCGGTACTGTTCTGGAGCGTCCTGCCCGTCCTCGTGCTGGCCGCTATCATCCTCGGCACGTCCGGCCTGACGCCGCTGCGCCGCCGCGAGTGGTTCCTGCTTTTCCTCGGACTGAGCCAGACGCCGATTGCCAGTAGCTTTATTGTGGCGGGGTGGTTGCTGGTAATAGGCATCCGCGCCCGGCACGACATGAAGGATGCCAAACCCTTCGCCTTTAACCTGCTGCAAATTATCCTTGCCGTGTGGGGACTCATTGCCATGTCGGCGCTGTTTGGCGGGATTCAAAACGGGCTGCTTGGCTCACCTGACATGAAAATTGCCGGGAATGGCTCGCATAGCGGCTATCTGCAATGGTATCAGGATATTGCCGCCAGCCTGCTGCCGCAGGTAACGGTGATCTCCCTGCCCGTTTTCGCCTACCGTATCGCCATGCTGCTTTGGGCGTTGTGGCTGGCCTTTGCGCTGCTGCGCTGGCTGAAATGGGGATGGGCGAGCTATTCGCACGGCGGCTACTGGCGTGCTCACCGGTTCAAACTGGCCGTACCGGGTCGTCACAAATCCACTGCCCCGCCACCACCGGCAAAAGACCCCAACGCCTAGCAGTCAGGGGAGTATTCTTTGAGAGGTCTGGTTTGATGTGCGCTGTATGTATTGCTATTGTTGCTCAACTTTATTTTTCCCCAAAAGAAAAATAAAGTCGGTTACGCCGCATAAGCGGCGGGCTGGCAGTCGCCAGCCAGTCATCCCATATCCATACTCACATACCGCACCTGCTGCAATATTTCAGGCAGATCATGATTCGCCCGGGCATAATACGCATCCAGCATCGAGCGGATTTCCGGCTGCATCGGCAGGCCGGGCCTGTCCGTCAGGTTCCATGCGGAGAGGCACTCGAGTCCCACCTGTGTCATCCCCTGCCCTGTCCGGCGATACGGGCTGAAAGGCGACTGGGAGGCATACTTCTGACGCAGCCGGTTGAGGTGCAATTGCAAGGCCAGACTACGCGGGCGTAATGCCTCGTTGCCATCCTCATTTACAGGTGGTTCGTCAAACGGCGGCAGGCTCAGAAAATCTAATGTCGCCGCGAGCGCTTCCCCGCGTTGCAGCCGCAAGGCGTCGCTCTGGAGCACCAGTATCTGTGCGCCGGAGAAATACGTCAGCCAGCGCTTCAGATGCGCCGCGTATTCACCCATATACAGCGTCAACCCGCCCTCATATTCCAGATGCGCCGCGAAATTCAGGCAGCTTTCCCCCGACTTGACATAATGCCGCCATGCCGAATACGCCCGCTCGGCGGGATCGCGCAGCATAACGATGATTTTCGCGTCGGGCCTGAGCGCAGCCAGCCGCTCCGGCGCATGGTGCGAAGCAAGGTAGCTGGTAGAGCCTTCGCCGCATAATTGTCCCGGCGCGGCATCGGCGAAACAATCCGCATATTGCGCCAGTATATGCTCACGGTTTCCATTCCAGTCCCATTCGCGGTAGGCATCGGGGAACCGGGCGAAGAAATGCGGATGCAGCCACGCCTCATCCCGCGACAGGATAAACGGCTCTTTAGGCTGCGAGAAAGCGATAGCCGGGTGTTGCGCCAACAGCGAACACAGCGCCGTCGTTCCAGCCTTTTGGGCGCCGATGACATAAAAATCGGGAAGAAGGGCGATGGTACGAGGCATACCCTTTTACCGGGGATAATAAATTGGAGATCCTACAAAAGTCATCATTCCTTGCGGCACTGTGTGCTGTCGGAAATACCCATCCGCATCCAGAACCCCTCACAGGTAATTGTAATATGAAATTGACGGCAGAAATCAGGCCTAGCAGTTTGCGGAAAAACTATTTTGTCGTTGTTTTTGTCATTGTTTTTGTCCTCGAATCCTCATGTACCTTCACGTACACTCCGGTTCTGCGGGCAAAAACGCCTGAAAATCTCCTCGCCAAAACGTTTTTCCGCAAACTGCTAATGCAGGTCTCTCCAGATACGGCGCTTGGCGACATAGAAAATCACCGTCATGATCAGCAGGAACGCCAGCGTGCGAATCCCCATGCGCTTGCGCTGCTCCATCTCCGGCTCGGCCGCCCATTGCAGGAAACTCACCACATCGCGGGCCATCTGGTCAACCGTCGCCTCCGTGCCGTCCTGATAGCTCACCTGCCCGTTTGAAAGCGGCGCGGGCATGGCAATCTCATTGCCGGGGAAATAGGCGTTGTAGTTCATATGCTCGCCCATGTGCATGCCCTCAGGGGCATCGGAATAGCCGGTCAGAAGGGAATACGTATAATTCGCACCATCGGGGCGCGCCTTGATCATCAGGCTGAGATCGGGCGGATAGGCCCCGTTATTGACCGAACGCGCCGCCTGCTCATTCGGATAGGGCGACGGAAAGCGGTCGGAAGGCTTGCCGGGGCGGTCAAACATTTCACCGTCATCGTTCGGCCCGTCGGCAATGGTATATTCCGCCGCCAGCGCCTTGATTTCACCCTCGGAAAAGCCGATGCCGTCCAGCGAGCGGAAGGCCACGCGCTTGAGGCCATGACAAGCCGCGCATACTTCGCGGTAAACCTGTAATCAGCGCTGCGCCGAAGGCTGGTCGAATTTACCGAACGGCCCCTCGAACTCCC
>JAKFYP010000104.1 GCA_021730835.1 Alphaproteobacteria bacterium | reverse complement strand
GTTGTTATTGGCGGTGTTGCTGCTGCCACTGTCGCCACCCGATGTATTGTTATTCGATGTCGTGGTGTCGTCACTAGGCGGCACAGCGTTCGTTGCCGGTTCTGTAACCGGAGGCGTCACCGGCGGATTATTGGCCAGCGGCGGATTTACCGGCGGGTTTTCCACCGGTGGGGTGTTGACTATCGGGCGCACCGGATTATTAGGTATCAGGGTCGGGTTAGCCAGCGCCACGGACGTGCCGGTCGTGGCAATCTCATTGCGCACCGCATTCTGAGTGGTTGTGCTGGCGATATTGCCGACACTGCCTGTATCCACAGACAGCCCCGCACCACCGGCCAGATCGCCGCCGCCAATCGGTCCTGCTACCGGGCCGCCTGCCGGAGCACCGCCAGCGTCACCGCCCGTCGCGACCGGGCCGCTGCCCGTATCACCGCCTGCATTGCCGCCTGCATCGCTGCCGTTACCGGCATCAGCGGAACCGCCCGCATTATCGCCACCACCGGAATTATCGCCGCCGGAATCGTTGCTGGCCGAATTACTATCACCCGAATCACCGTCACCGGAATCACTGCTCTGGCCATCATCACCTGAATCACTCGAATCACCGGAGTCGCTATCGCCGGAATCACCGTCGCCACTGTCACCATCCGAAGCAGCGCCATCGCCGGAATCAGCATCGCCGCCGCTATCGGCCTGCGGCTGTTTGGCTTTGGTATCGAGATTGCTCTTTGGCTGAATGGCTTTCATATCGCCGTTGCCGCCGTTTTGCGGAGCGCCGGAAGTTTTCTCAAAGCTCGCCAGATGCCCGCTGATGACATTCGCCGGTAACGGCGTTGGCGTGCCGGTTCCGGTATCCAGGTTGAACCCTGTGCCGAAATTGTTAGTGGTGACGGTTTGCCCGTCCTGATTGGTCAGGGACATTTCCTGCCCGTATACGAATACGGCATCGGTTGCCCCGTTGCCGCCCGTGACATGGGTATCCGCGATTCCGCCGCGAATCCCGATCGTGGCAACCGGCGTTTTGATGGTCACCGGTTTTTTCTTACTCAGCGCCCCGCCGACAAAGCGGAATGCGCCTTTAACCCCGCTCACCGCCATCGTGCCGGTCGAGGTGGAGGGATCGAATACGAATTTATCCACGACGATCTGTGTTTTCGGCTTAATGGTCAGCGTGGATTTATCGAGGAATATCAGTTGCGCTTCACCGGTATCGTTACTGGTAATGCTGTCATTGAGGTAAATGGCATCGCCAATCGCCAGAGTACGCGGCTGCTGGCCTTTGCCGGTTGCGGTAATAGACGTGCTGGCTGCCCCGACAACGCCGATTTTCTCCGCTGCCACCGCCAAGGCCGCCGTGGTGCTCATCAGCACCGCCAGACCACTTACTACAAGAGTTTTATACATTTTTTTACCGATCATCGCACTATCATCCTTCTTAACGTGACTCTTTTGTACTTAAATCAAGGTTACATGCGGGCCAGATATTCATCCGCCCGTTTTTTCAGCGAAGCATCTGCCTTGCCGTCGTTTTTCACTTCCATCAGGTATTTCTTCGCTACCGTATGGGAGTTCAGGAGAAAATAGAGTACCCCCACCTCCAGCCGGATTTCCGGCAGGTCGGGGTTATACATCAGGATCCGCTCCAGCGGCGGGATGGCCGCTTCGTAATCGTTGAGCTTTACGGCCAACTCGGCGTAATGCATGGTTTTGTCCACATCGGCTGGATCCGATAACATTTCCTGAAACGCCTTGTCGAAATCTCGCTCCATTGGCGACATCGGGCGGCTGGCTTCGGCGGGCATAGACAGCCCGGAGCCAAGCGCCAGCCCACATGCCAGCACATATATTGCCTTACGCGATTTTTTCATGATAGATAGTTGGCAGGAGCGCATAGGATTACCCTTAACTTCTGTTTGACGATAATGGTTAACTATAGCGTCATATCGTTAAAAAGACCTTAAGTATGGAGGGCATTTTAGCCATGATGGAAATCATGCCGAACAAACTGGTCAAGGCCAGAGAAATCTTTTTCTCCCAAGGAGATGAGCCGGATGGCGTCTACTACATATGTAGCGGTAAAGTTGAGGTGTCGAGGAGCATTCTCAACAAAAATACGGTTATCGGGCAAATGGAGGAAGGGGATGTTTTCGGTGAACTGGCGATGATTGATAATCGACAGCGCGCCGCCACGGTCATCGCCGTTGAGGATACGTGGGTTTATCACTTCAAGCCCGAGCAATTCGAGAAAAAGCTCAAAAGCCTCGATCCGTTTCTCTACAGTATTTTTATCTCACTGGTGCTGATGGTGCGGAATATGAATATCCGCGAGGACACCATGCAACAACCCGGTGGCGACGGCTGATGCCCGATTTCACGCGGGAACGGCAGGCCAGAGGGCCGGTATGCGGCATTGATGAGGCGGGCAGAGGCCCGTGGGCCGGGCCGGTGGTGGCCGCCGCCGTGCTGTTTGCCCATGAAGACGAGATACCGCAAGGCATCAACGATTCCAAGCAACTCAGCCGGGCAAAGCGGGAGTTCCTTTTTGATATAATAGTATCCAATGGTCGTTTCGGTGTCGGAACGGCATCGGTCGAAGAAATTGACCGGCTGAATATCCTGCGCGCCAGCCTGCTGGCCATGCAGCGGGCTTATAGCGGGCTGGGGCTGGAGATGCCGCCCGCTCTCGCCCTGATAGACGGCATCCATGCGCCGGATTTACCCTGTCCTTGCTATTGCCTGCCCAAAGGCGACAGTTTGTCGTTATCCATTGCGGCAGCGTCCATTATCGCCAAAGTCAGCCGTGACCGGATAATGGCCGATATTGCCCGCGAATACCCCCAATACGGTTTTGAGCGACACGCCGGGTATGGCACGAAAGCACATCGGGAGGCGCTGGAGCGTTATGGGCTGACGCCCTGGCATCGGCGCAGCTTCGCCCCGGTAAAAAGGTTAATAGATGCTGGTCACGGCCTTGCTGAAGCTGTATAATAGTTATTTGCAGCATCCATTGTGGCATGCCGTGCCTCAAAAACAGCTATAAATAAACCGTGTCATGAAAGCCTCTGCTCGTAAAACACCGCGCCGCTGCTACCTGTTCCCCAAAACTCTGGGGGATTCGCTGGATTTCGTTACGGCGAAGGCGCTGAAAAAACGCGGATTCGACAAGGCGGAGCTGGTAAGATACTGGGGTCAGATCGTCGGTGAGGAACTATGCCCCGCCTGCCAGCCGGTGAAACTGACCCCGGCGGCGGGGCAACATGGCGGAACGCTTTATATCCGGGCGGCGACAGGCTTTCATGCGCTGGAGTTGCAGCACCGCGAACCGCTGATTCTGGAGCGCATCGCACAGTTTTACGGCTACTACCCGGCACGGCGCATCGTGATTTTGCAAGGGTAGCGGAGTGCTACTTTTGATTGCAGGACATTTTTTACCACATGGCTGAAAAAAAACAAATATTTGGCCAGAATCCAAGCGCATTTTATGACGACGATGTCACGCGCAACGAGGCCTTTAAAATAACGCAAGCGGTGGTTTCGCCTGAAGAACTCTACACGTTTATTGGTCAACTGGCCGAATATGCCCGGAATCATCGAAGAATGAACAAGCCGACAAAAGAACTTGCGGCTCAGGCCATGGAGCAATGG
>JAKFYP010000076.1 GCA_021730835.1 Alphaproteobacteria bacterium | reverse complement strand
ATGCCAGCCAACGAAAAAATACATCGCAAGGATGGTATGCGCGAACAGGCTTTCGCGCTGAGTGATAAGCGCGACGAGGTAATAACCAATGATAACGGCGGGAACAATGAGTCCGGCAAAGATATATTTTCGCCACAACCGGCGATTCTCGTCACGATAGCGCCGCAGCTTGCCGCGAAAACCACCGTACATAATCTGGTAGGAGGCCATAAAATGCGGATCGTTGACAAAATAGGCGAGGATGGCGAACATCGCCGAAACATGAAGAATACGATTATTCATCAGGGCTTCGTCCCCGGCGGGGAATAACAGGAACATCGCGCCAAAAACAAGAAGTGGCAGGCCTCCGGCTACCAGAAAATCCGCCGCCGGAGAGATCAGGTAGCGCCGGCCGCGCCAGTGGCGGGCCGTCAGGATGCCGCTCATGACCGGTCCTTTTCATAGCTGAAGTAGCGGCGCACTTCAGCATTCTCCTTTCTCCACAGGACATTATCAATGAAGTAATGATGGATGTTGATAAACACTATAATCGCAGCCGTAAAGGGAACAAACCGCCCCAGCGCCTGCTGGCTGAGATACTCCAGAGTTGTCGGCAGGGCGGCGAAAAGCAGAATGCCGCCAAGCAGGGCCAGTCCGGTAAACAGCCATAATTCCTGACCTGCTTTGCCGATGTCTTCAGGAGTCGCAACCCCGGTTGTTCTGATGCCGAATTCTCCGCGTTTGTAAGCATAAACGAACATCAGGTATTGCAGGGAATGAAAAAACGGGTAGATCAGCACCCACATCGGATGAAAGCCACTAAATAGGATGAAATAATACATGGAAAGGTAGCCTGTCAGGCCGCTGACGGAGGGCCTTGGGCTGGTTTTCTCCCAGACAATAATGATGACGGATACCGCAAGGAAGAACAGGACAACGCCACTGATAAGAGGCTTGGTCTGGTCGGGAATGGTCAGGAAATGATAGGTGATATATTCGACGCCCCAGACGGTTTCTGCGCCGGTCTCAACCCCGGGAATGGTGATGCTGGCCACCAGCCAGTAAAATGCCCAGACAAAATAGGCGTTAAATAACAGAATACGCCGTTGCCAGCGGCCATAATAAATGCCTTTAATGCCGGAAAGGATCATGAAGACGCCGAATGCCTGCTTGGCATAATGCCAGCCGACGAAAAAAAACATGCTCAAAATCGCGTAAGAAATAAGCGCCGGATGATTGCCAATCAGCGCCCATAACATCAGGCAGGCAAGCAGGAAGGGAACGGCGACGCCGGCGATGAGGTAGCGTGCGTATAACTCACGATGTCCCCGCACATGCTCCAGCCGTTGGCGATAATTGCGATAGAGCAGGAGATAGGAAGAGATAAAGTGTGGGTCGTTGATAAAAAAAGCCAGAAAACTCATCAGCGAAGCAGTGACCGCATACCGCATGGCATAGGTTTCATCCTGCGGACGATAGAATATAAATAGCAGAAAGAAAACGATCAGCGACAGGCCACCGGCCAGCATGAAATCGGCGAGCGGGGAAATCAGATAGGCGCGACCGCGCCAGCGGCGGGCGGTCCATAAGCCCTTCCAGGCTGCCCATAAATGGCTTTTATGTTCCGCTGTTTCCACACATCCCCCGCAAAACTCCAGAAGATTATACAGGATTAACAGGCTGCGGAAAATCATTTTCGCAAATGGTCGGATTACACGCCATTTTTGCCGCGGGCCATCGCCGCTGAGCCGGTACGCGCTGTCTCGACCAGCCCGAGTGGCTCCATCAGCTCGATGAAGGTGTCGATTTTGGAGGACTTGCCGGTCAACTCAAAAATAAACGATTCAGTGGTGGCATCTACCGGGTGCGCCCGGAAAATATCGGCGATGCGCAGGGCTTCGACCCGCTTGCGGCCCGTGCCCGCCACTTTGATCAGCGCCAGTTCGCGCTCGACGAACGGGCATTCCACACTCAGGTCGTGGACTTTGTGCACCGGAACCATGCGTTCAAGCAAGGCCTTGATCTGCTCAATCACCTGCTCCGTGCCGCTGGTCACGATCGTCATGCGCGACAGGGCGCGCTTGCGGTCGATCTCGGCGACCGTCAGGCTTTCGATATTGTAACCTCGCCCGGAGAACAGGCCGACAACGCGGCCCAGTACGCCGAATTCGTTATCGGTGATAACGGCGAGCGTATGGCGATGCAGGTCTTTCTTGCCGGAGGGAATATCGTAAACGATGTCGCTCATGCCGATCTTAATTCCACGGCAGGTTGCGCTGCTGCGCGGGTGGGCGATAATTTGTCGCCGGACGGGAGCGCGGAGCGGAAGCAGGGCGGCTAACCGGTTTTTCGGCCTGAGCGGCGGGCCGGGAGGCAACCGGTTTTTTCACGGTTACTTTTTTGGGGGCAACCGCTTTTTTCACCGTAGCAACCGCCGGTTTGGCGGCGGCGGGTTTGGCGGCGTTCAGTTGTGCGGGTGTCTTCTCCGTTGTCTCCGCTTCCGTCTTTTTATCTCCGGGTGCGTTTTTGCCAATCACAGCGGCCTCCGGCTGTTTCACCGGCGTTGTTTCGGCTTTTTCTTCAGGCTTCGCTTCTTCCTGCGCTGGCGGCTCAGGGATTTCCAGCGGCTTATCGCTATGCTCGTTAAGATAACGGATCAATGCTGCCCGTTCTTCAGGTTTCTTCAGGCCGATATAGCTCATTTTCGTGCCGGATATATAGTCTTTCGGCTTGGTCAGGAATTCGGAAAGTGACTGGAAATCCCAGTTTCCGCCTTTTTCTTTCATGCCGCCTGAATAGGGGAAATCACTGCGATGACCCTTAGGCGCGCCGACAATACCCCACAGTTCCGGCCCGATACCATTGCCTGCGCCTTTGTCGAATTTATGGCAGGAGACACATGCCTTGGCGATTTTCTCTCCCTGAGCGGGGTCGGCGGAAGCAAGAAACAGGGAGATATCCACCGGCCCGGCATCCACTTTAGCCGCGCCGCCCTCACTGGCTTCTTCGGCCCCGGCGATGGTATAGCCGCGCTTCGCCTCATGCTCGCCGTGGCCATGTTCAGCGCCATCGTAAAATAGCTGCGTTCCCTTGCTTACTACCATCGCGGTAAGCCCGGCGACCAGCACGGCGGCTGCGATTTTGTTGAGTTCGAGTGACATTGGATTCGGAACGCTCTATGAATCACCACAGGAGTTTTCTATATACGAGGTCGGGGGCGGCATGCAATCGGTAATTACGAAGGAAGGGAAACGGGGGATAATTCCATGCGCGCTGTGATTCTCATACCCGCCCGCTACGCCTCGACGCGTCTGCCGGGCAAGCCGCTGGCCGATATTGGCGGGCGGCCTATGATCGCGCATGTGCTTGAAGCGGCGTTGCGCTCAGGTGTCGGGCCGGTACTGGTGGCCACCGACGATGCGCGTATCGAGGCGGTGGTGCGCGAGGCGGGCGGCAAAGCAGTGATGACCTCCGCGGATCACGCCAGCGGGTCGGATCGTATCTGGGAAGCATTGCGTAAAGCGGAAATCGGCGGCGGTTTGTTCGATGTGATTGTCAATCTGCAAGGCGACCTGCCCGCGATTGACCCGGCTCAAATCGCCGCCGTCACCGCGCCGCTGGAGGAAGACGGCCCCGATATGGCGACGCTGGTATATGCCACTGACGATCCGGTG
>JAKFYP010000008.1 GCA_021730835.1 Alphaproteobacteria bacterium | reverse complement strand
CCTTGCCGGAGCAAAAAGCATTCTCAACCAAAAATCGGCTATCAGCAAGGTAGTCTTCTCACCGGCAGAAAAGCAGGGAAAATGGAATGCAACATTTACAATCGCGCATGAGGATTCAAAAACCTTCGAGTATACTCTGACCAACACCCCGCTGGAATTCATGCCACGCTTCGTGCAGGATAACCGACTGCGCCACGGAGCTGATAAATTCACGGTCTCAATTGATGACGGCAGCACAGCCCTGCTGGAATTCACCAAACGCGACGGAGAAAGCCATTCCGAAACGCTGGAAGGTGGCTTTCAGAAAGTTTTTGAGCGCGACGTAAAACCAAACGTATTAGACCCTCTCATTGAATCGACCGAAAAAAGCATCGACAGCGCTTTAATGAATAAACTCGAACTGGGGTTTAAGGATTTAAGCGGCGGGCAGAAAGGCAAGATCGTTTTATGGAGCACCGTCGCGGCCGTAGCGGCGGGCGTTCTCACCTATGTTGGGGTGAAAGCCTTTACAAAACCGAAGACGCAATCTTTTTCCGCCAAAGAAGAGGAACGGCAAGCTGCCCCTTCCCTGAATCAGCGGAGTTAGCTGCTTTTCCTGATATGTTCCATGATGACCGGCACGATCAGCTCGCGGTATTTGCGCCCGTTGAAAATCCCGTAATGCCCGACACCACGCTGGAGATGGTAATGCTTCTTGCCATGCGCCAGCCCGTCAGTGATGCGCAGCGCCGCCTTGGTCTGGCCGATGCCGGAAATATCGTCGCGCTCACCTTCCACGCAGAGCAGCCCGGTGTTCCTGATCGCTCCCGGCTTAACCAGCCGCCCCTTGTAATCGAATTTGCCGCGAGGCAGGGCGTGTTCCTGAAACACCTTGCGAATGGTCTGAAGGTAAAATTCAGCGGGCAGGTCGGCGACCGAGAGATACTCATCGTAGAATTTTCGGTGTGCTTCGGCGCTCTCCCCATCCCCCTGCACGAGGTGATTGAACAGCTTGACATGCTCCCCGACATGGCGCTCAAGGTTCATGGTCATGAAACCGGTCAGTTGCAGGAATCCGGGATAAACCCTTCGCATCGCCCCCGGATAATTCATCGGCACGCGGCTGATGACATTGGCCTCAAACCATTCGAGCGAGCGTTCCTTGGCAAGCTGATTGACCTGTGTGGGCGCTTTGCGTGTATCAATCGGCCCGCCCATCAGCGTCATGGATTTCGGCGTGCACGGATCCTTGTCCTCCGACATCAGGGCGATAGCGGCGAATAGCGGCACGGCGGGCTGGCAGACCGCCATCGTATGTGTATCGCGCCCGAGAAAACGGCAGAAATCAATCAGGTAGGAGATGTAATCATCGAGATCGAAATCACCCATATAAAGCGGGACTTCCTTGGTATCTACCCAATCGGTGATATAGACATCGGCGTATGGCAGCATCCCCTCCACCGTCCCGCGCAGCAGCGTCGCATGATGGCCGGACATCGGCGCAACCATTAGCAATATGGGGCGCTTCTTCGTGGTTTTGACAACGAAATGCCGCAAATGACAAAAGTTTTTCTCGAGCACCACCTCATCGCGCACGGCACATTTCTTGCCGTCAATTTCAGTTTCCATGATGCCAAAAACCGGCTTGCTGTAATGCTTGGTAAACCGTTCCAGCAACTCGAAACCGGCGCTCATGGTGCGCCCGAACCCGGTATAAGCCATCGGGCTGAACGGATTGCTGTGCATCTGCTTGCTGAAACTCGCCAGCATGCGCAAGGGTGCGACACCAGCCTGATGCAGTTCATAGAAGGAATAAAGAGCGCTGTTTTCTATCATATTGTCCTTCTACCACATTTTCACGCCACCCGCGAGTATTTTACGGAAGAGAGCGCTATCCGGGCCGCAATAAAACATCGGGGTGACAGTTTAGTCCCTTTGCAAAAGCCGATGTCCTTAACGCCTGCCCTTCAGCATACTGCGAATCACGACCACCACAAACAGCATCCCTCCCAGAATCGCAAAGCTGCCGCCGTGCCGGATCAGCGCCGCCGCAATATTACCGCCTTCAAAGGCCTCGCTAATATCTCCCGGCGTCTTGCGCTCAATCCCATAGCCGCCCGCCCATGCCAGCCCGGTGATATGCGCCAGTTGCCCGAATCCGTAGAGCAGCGGTTGCAGCCGCGCCATTTTCCACAGACGCACCTCCGCGCCGCCCAGCGACGGCAGAAGATGATACACCAGCCCCATCAGCGCCAGCGTCACGCCGACGATTGAGCCGTGATAATGCGCCGGAACCCGTGTATCCTGACCGGCGATCAGCAGCGAGATAAATCCCCCGGCGAAAAACAATACCAGCGAGGCAATCAGCAGCAGCCCGCAGGCATCCGGCTTCAGGCGGCAGCGCACCAGCTTCGCGCCCAGCCAGAGCGCCAGCACGCCCGGCGCGACTGCGTTGCCCCATTTCATCATCTCCGTAAAAAACCGGCGGTGCGCCTCGGAATCCACCGCGCCGACCAGATACCCCACCGGGCTTAGCAGCGCTATCGCAGGCCCCACCCCCAGCAGAATCAGCAGCGGCTTGCGTGATAAGCTCAGGCCCGAGAGCACGATCCACGCCAGCATCATCACCTCAACCCAGGCGAATTGCAGCAGATGCCCCCCGGCCCAGAATACGGAATCATACCAGCTTACGTCTTTTGCCTCGCCCCGCATCAACCATGCCGAGAGATAAAACGCCGCGAAGGAAAGCAGCACGACCAGCAACGTCGCCGCCGCCGCGAAAGCCTCACTTTGTTGCAGGCAGGCGCGCCAGCCGACTACCGGCAGGGCATCCAGCGCCGCCAGCATGACCCCGGCCAGTATCATCCCCAGTGACAGGAAGAAAAGCGGTGAGGCGATAACGGGAATATAATTGCTCATATGCGCCTCGCCGCCACCGAAGAAGGAAGAGGCCATGAGCAGCAGCCCGGCGATAAAAATGCCTGCCGCCGCCCCGCTGACGTAAGGCAGGCGCGGCGCATCAGGCCGACGGGGCAGGAAACAACACCAGATCAGGCAGACCATCGCAAGGAACCAGACCAGCACTGACAAATCAACATGCACCACGAGGCTTTTATAGAAGATGGTTTTGAGCGGATCGGCTCCCTTGATGACGCGGGAGAGCACCAGCACCACGGCGAACACGCCGGATATCGCCAGCGCCTGCACCGCCCCGAACAGCCACCAGCGGGCAGCGCTCAGGTTTTTTTCCTCTTGCGTATTTGAAGGCATAATGATCCCTTATACCAATTCGCGTTCAGGCGTCACGCAGGCTTTGCACACTCCATGCGCTTTTTGGATCATTTTTAAATTCCGTCTTTTGAAACGATACCTGATTACCCACGATACTCCGCTCCCCCCTTGAGGGGGAGCAGACGAAGCGAATCCCGCTGTAGCGTGAGCGCAAGCGGGTGAAGCTGAGTCGTGGGGGGCATACCCCCCCACCGAATCGCCTTCGGATTGCATCCTCCGGCTCTTCGACTCCCCCTCAAGGGGGGGGAGTCGTGATCACCTGCTTTCGTACTAGACCGGAAAATCAAAGCTCGCCGGAGCATACGGGGTAATCAAATTCGGTATTACATCACTTTCCTACCAGAGCGTGCTCACACACGCCAGCCATACCGGCAGCCCGGCCCAGGCGTTGCTTTTGAA
>JAKFYP010000052.1 GCA_021730835.1 Alphaproteobacteria bacterium | reverse complement strand
TCCGACACGGCCGAAGAAAAGGGCTTTGACGGCGGCAAGCTGGTGTCGGGAATCAGGCGTCATATTGCCGTGGATACAAATGGTTTGCCACATGGAATTCTGGTTACCACGGCGGATGTCACGGATAAGCGTTGTTTCTCCAGTTTTAGCTCCCGTGCTTCGGCAAGGGAGATGACAGGATATTTGCCCAAAGCTATTTGCTTTCGCTTGTTATTGTGGCGGTAACCATACCTCCAAATCTTGCCACCTTGAGGGGTGATATACAGGCTGAGATTGTCACCGTCCAAGAGGTGATAGGGTTTATCCTGCGGTTTGGCGTTCTTAATGGCGATGGTAGTCAGTTTCATAGAATCCTCATTACGTTGCTTGAAATGGTCTAAAAGACAGTGGCGAACAGCCACGGCTTTCTACGAACAATATCAAGCAATATCAGATAGTTACATAGAGAATTTCTACGCATTTATCCCGCATTTGTAAAGGGGATTCACACCCATGCCGTTGAACGGATTGAACAAGCCGCTAACGAGGTAGCATCTCGATGTTTTAGGCAGGCTGAAAAAAGGTAGCATTTCAGCCTCAGCCCAGCGCGATGCTGTCAAAGATGCTGCCAGATTGTCCGGCTGTAGGCGAATGGGGGAGAATATCAGCGAACTGTCTGTGCTTCCAAGCCGTTGGAGATGAACTCCAAAACGAACAAAAGCGAACAATTACAGACGCTTAAATGGTGACCCCTACGGGAATCGAACCCGTGTTCCTACCGTGAAAGGGTAGTGTCCTAACCGCTAGACGAAGGGGTCGCGGCGTTCCGAAAAGCAGCATTTAATTGTGGCACGCAGGCTCCATCATACGAATAGCGTACCGGATATTATTACCGGATATGTACGATGCAGGCGTCCATTGCCTCTGGGAGGCAAGCCAGCCGGAAAGGCGCTACTATTGAAGTTTGTCCGGCAAAAAGTCAACCGAAATCGACAGTCAGCATGATTTGTAAATTTTCTGTGATCCACCCCCAAGCCGCTTCTTGTAAACGGCATCAGGTTCAGGATGCCTCTCTAAACCCGATGTGATAGAGTTGGCTAAGTTTGTGCTTACGCACAAACGACACGCCGCATGAGCACTTCGCATTTGAATGGGCGTTTCTTTTGGGGAAAAAATAAAGTCAAAAGACAATAGCGGTATCCCGCTTTTTTAGACGATTCCGGTTGTCTCCGGCATTTCCATCGCCAATGAAATCATGTATAAAACCTCTCTATGGCCATGATGGAAAAAATGCAGTTGCCGACTCCGGAAGGCTGGATGGCTGCGCCGGATGCCTATGCGCTGCTGAAAGGCTATCTTTTCAGCACGGCAATGCTATGGCAGGTCGCGGCTTTGCTGGTGGTGCTGGGCATCGCGCATTTTCTTGCCGAGCCGATCCGCAAGCGGCTGAACAATCTTGAGCCGGATGCCAGTCGCCGCTGGATGATCTGGTTGACGCGGCGGCTCGATCCGATTGTTTATCCGGCCTGCGCCCTGCTGGCCATGGCGCTGGCGCTGGTATTTTTTACCTCCATCGGCCTCAAAGTAACATTTCTCAGTATCATCACCAACCTGACTGCCGCCTGGGTCGCCATCCGCTTTACCTCTTCTTTTGTTGAAAATAAAAGCATGGCGCGTTGGATTGCCTTGCTGGCATGGGGTATCGCGGCGCTCAATATTATCGGCAAGCTCGATCCCGTGCTTACCGGCATGGACAGTTTCGGCTTCACGCTCGGTAAAACCCGCCTGTCGCTGTTGATCGCCGCCAAGGGGCTATTGACACTGACCGGATTGCTATGGCTGGCAACCGTCGTGGCGGGGATCACCGAGAAACGCCTCTCCAGCGTGACGACCCTGACGCCTTCGCTGCGCGTGCTGATCGCCAAATTTACCCGTATCCTACTGATCGCGCTGGCCATCTTGGTAGCGCTCAATACGTTTGGCATTGATCTCACCTCGCTGACGGTTTTTTCCGGTGCGGTCGGCGTCGGGTTGGGGTTCGGCCTGCAAAAGGTCGTCTCCAATTTCATCAGCGGCATCATCCTGCTGCTGGATCGCTCAATCAAACCTGGCGACGTGATCTATATCCGCGATACCGATACTTATGGCTGGGTCAACCGGCTGGGCGGACGCTGCGTATCGGTGCTGACCCGTGACGGCAAGGAACATCTGATCCCCAACGAATCGCTGATTACCGAGAAGGTGGAAAACTGGTCGTATAGCAGCCGCGACGTGCGCCTGAAAATTCCGGTGGGTATTTCCTATGAAAGCGACCCAAACAAGGCGCTTGCCATCATGCTGGAGATTGCCGGTCAGTGCACCCGCGTGCTCAGGCAACCTGAGCCAAATGCCTTGGTCTGCCGGTTCTCCGATAGCGCGATTGACCTTGAATTGCGTTGCTGGATCAACGATCCGGTCAACGGGATCGGCAATATCACCAGTATGCTGCTGCTTGAAATCTGGAAGCGGTTTCAGGAAAACAACATCGCCTTCCCCTATCCGCAACGCGACCTGCATATCCGCGAGGGCAGTGTGCTTGAGGTGCGGCAGGCGGAAATAAAAGCAGTTATATGAGAGAGGATTTCTTTAACACGAATCATTCGGCGTTTTCTCAGGAAGGCATTCTTTTCAGGCAGCCATACAATTGCGTTATGGCTGCAATAACCTCAATCATATACATAATATTGAGAAACCGGCGTCTCTTCCACCGCTTTGCAATAGGGCAGGAGGAAATACATATCCCGGCTGAGCGCCCTGCCCGCTTCCATACAGGCTTCCTCCGAGGCAAAACGGTCATCCAGCGGAAACAGCGCCCCCTGCGCCTGCCCCGCTTCATTTTGCGGCCCCAGCAGCACGACCATGCACAATATCCATTTCATGGTGCTATCCCTGCAATACGCGAGTGGCCCGCTCCAGCTCATGCGCCAGCTTCATGACATGCCCGGCGGATAGCGATTGCCGCCATTCGCGGCTGACTGCCGGAATTTCCTTTTCCGAATCCTGAATCCTGATTCCCGAATCCTCTTTAATCATCGAGATGCGGGCGGCTTCATTCGCGGGAAAAGTGACCAGACTAATTTCCCATAAATCAATTGCGGAAAGCAGGCGCACCCCGCTACCCGGATCAATTTGGTAGCGCCGGGGGGAATAGCCGATGGACAGCCCGGAGATCACGCCTTCCTTCATCAGCACATAGGCCTCGCGTGCGCGGGCGATATCCATCAGCAGGCGGCCCTCGATATACAGCCCGTGATCGTCCTCGCGCATGGTCTCAATCACGCCGACCGGCTCGCGCATATCGTGCTGCCACAGCAGTTTTATCTCGTGCACCCGCCCGGCCAGCGAGGCTTTGAACGCGCCCGGCAGTACCATATCCTTCTGGCTGTCCACCCGATGGAATACGCTGGCATAGCCGGAAAACCGCCCCGATTCGGCAAGGCTTTTCAACTCCAGCCCGCAGCCGAACCATTTATGCTCGCGCACCGTCGGCGCTATTTTTTTCTCATACTCGTGCATGTCGTGTCTCGTGTAAATGGGTTGTTGTGGATGTACCACGGGCGCGGCTTTTTTTTGTACTGAACTTTTTGCTCCTCCCTTGTGGGGGAGCGGAATATCGTGGGTACAGATTCTTTGTTTTAAACCTAAAACCTAAAACCTAAAACCTATAACCTGTAAC
>JAKFYP010000064.1 GCA_021730835.1 Alphaproteobacteria bacterium | reverse complement strand
TAGGTTCCAACATTGTGTTGAACTCGGTAAAAGCAGGGTTCGGGAAATGGGTTCTCGTGGATGACGATATAATCCTTCCGCATAATTTGTCACGTCATGCGCTAGACGGCACATATTTAGGCTGGCCTAAAGTTGAGGCATTGAAAACCGCTGCTAATGAGAGCGTAAGCGAGAAACCAGTGCTAGAAGCGCTTAAAGTGGACTTCATACAACCGCCAGAAGATAGCTCTGGTAAAATAGCCGAACATCTTGCGGATTCAGATATTATACTTGATATGTCCGCTTCCGTTAGTGTGGCGCGATACATCACACACGATACCGAATCAAAGGCGCGAAGGATTTCCATTTTCCTTTCCCCGTCTGGAAAAGATTTGGTGATTCTGGCTGAGGATAAGGAACGCAACTCACGGCTTGATTTACTGGAGATGCTTTATTATCGGGAAATCATGCAGAGGGATGACATGAAGGCTCATCTGGCGACTACATCAAAAGCTCGTTACGCCAATTCATGCCGTGACCTGTCCAGCAGAATTTCCCAAGACCATGTGGCACTTCATGGTGCTATAGCAAGCAGAAATCTGAGAGCAATTGCCTCCAATAATTCAGCCTGCATAAAAATATACCGCGTAGATGACGACATGCAAACTTCCGCTATAACTATACCTGTAGAGGGATTTTCCTCTGTCAGCGCGGCGGGTTGGGAGGTGTTTATATGCGAATCGGTCATACAAAGCCTGTTTTCCACCAGAGAAGGTAAATTACCCAAAGAAACAGGAGGTGTGCTGGTGGGGTCTTTCAATGTGCAACACCGCACGATCTATATTGTGGATATGGTAGGAAATATAGCGGATAGCATGGAATATCCCGATGCCTTTATTCGTGGCTATAAAGGGCTGTCAGATAAAATAAAATCCGTTCAGAATGTAACGGCGGGCAACCTTACTTACGCTGGAGAATGGCATAGCCACCCTGATCGTGCAAAATGTTTACCCAGCAGCGACGACCAACAGGTGATGCAATGGATTGACGACCATATGTCGGCGGAGGGACTACCTCCGCTTATGTTGATTGCTGGGGATAAAGGGCAGCTATGCGTGTGCATAGAGAAAGAGGCAAAAATTCTGGAGTGTGGAAATGTCAGAGAAAAACTCGCAATCGCAGTTTAATGCTTACGAATATATCGGCGTGATTGCCCCCGGAGCGGTGCTCAGTTTGGGCGTCATACTCCTGTGGCCAGAAACAAAAGAGATATTCTTTAACAGCAACGTATCAGTCGGCGAACTTGGCTTGTTTTTAATTATCGCGTATGTCGGAGGACACCTTCTGCAATCTGTCGGCAATGCTGTAGAAAAAGCGTTGTGGAGGTGTTTTGGAGGAATGCCAACGGATTGGGTACTTGATGAAAAACAAACCCTAATCTCTCCTCAGCAAAGAGCAAAACTGCAATCCATTGTTCAGCAAGGCCAAAATACCCCCAACCTGGAAAGTATGAATGCGCGGCAGTGGTATTCGGTTGTTCGGGAAATGTATATCGACATAGAAAAGGCAGGCCGAACTACTCGGATTGATTCTTTCAACCGCACCTATGGTTTGCTGCGGGGAATCGCGTCTGCATTTCTTGTCCTCGGCATAATTATCCCTATCCATACCCCAAGCCATTGGGAAGCCGCACTGTGGGTTTTTGGTTTAGGCTTTATACCCGCGCTTTTCAGGATGTTTCGGTTTGGCCGAAGCTACGGAAGAGAATTGCTAATCGAATATATCAGGCTGGATAGAAACGGTAATGCAAGTTGATATTTTCGATGTAGAGCATGGCGCATGTGCTGTAGTCCGCTGTCCTAATGGGAATATAGTCATGATCGACACCGGCCACAATGCCTCAAGCGGCTGGTATCCTTCTCATCATTTTCCACAGATAGAGCTACTGATTATTACCAACATGGACGAAGATCATGTAAGCGGTTTGTCCGGTTTATTTTCTCTGTCAAATATCAAAGCAATCCTGACTAACCCTACCATTGATGCTACTGCTCTTGCTGTACTGAAAAATGAGGGAGGCATGGGAACGGGCATACGCCAATTACACGGATGGTTGGCTTCCCCTAGTGTTGCGCCCATTGTACAGCCTGATCTTAGTGGTGTAGAAATAGCCTACTTTTATAACCATTATCCTTTGTTTGCAGATACAAATAACCTGAGTCTGGCAGCATTCGTTAAATTTAATGGCTTCTCAATATTATTCCCCGGCGATTTGGAGAAAGCAGGATGGGAGTCTTTATTGCTACTGGAGAGCTTCAGAAATGAGCTTGTTCACGTTAAAGTTCTGGTAGCATCCCATCATGGTCGGCTGAACGGTTATCATGAAGACATTTTTCGGTACTTTTCTCCCGATCTGGTGGTTCTTTCCGATCATTCGATTCAGTACAGCACTCAGGACACCGTCCGATTGTATAAAACAAGAGCCAACGGACTCTTATGGAGTAATGGACAAAATCGCCATGTTTTAACTACCCGTTCGGACGGGAGAATTACATTCCGCGTGGAGGCGTACCTATATACAGTCCATGCGGGATGACCTTCCTGCTATAAACCCGTCACATTCCTTTACTTTTATCCGCCTTACCCATATCATCCGACTTGGAGCAGCGTGTTGCTGCTCTGGGGCTAGTTACCCCTTGGACAGAGCGTATCCGTCGAACACGATAGTTCGGCTCCCATGCCTATGGCTGGGAGTCTGCCGAATACAATAGCGGCTTGCCGTGAATAAGGCAGGCACGAACTCTGTCCGTGTAACTAGCTCCCAGTCACCAGTCTGTTTTCCGGCCATGCCGCAAAACCGCTGGTGGCTTACATTTGAAACCAAATGTAGGGAGCCAGTATGGAGCAATACGATATTTGGGCGGATGCCCTGAACAAATTTTCCCAGCTTACGCCGTGGGTGCAGGTAGCTATTTGCCTTGGACTGTGCGCGGTGGTGCTGGGAGTGGCCTATTTCGTAAAGGAAACCGTGGCGGTGGTGATGTCGCCGTTTAAGAAGCCAGAGGAATCGAAAGAGCCGGGGAAAGAATGGCGGGATAAGTGGTATCGCGGGGAAGAAAGCTCTAACTGAGTTTTGCAATATAAGGCTTCAATGCTGCGTCAAACGCTATCATGTGGTCAATCATTGAGGCTTGCAGTACCGGCCAATTGCTTTCGTTTTCAAGACCTCCCTCCGTTTCAGAATAATAGCGGATACGGCAGGCACGTTTCGACTCAATGCGCTGCCAATCAAGAGGTTCCCCAAATTTTGCTTCAATTTCTGACTGGTGGGCTTGTAGCCCATCTAAAATCGCCAAGTTTTCCTGCTCAGACCCTTTTCCCCGATCTATGTATAATTCAAGCGCCCATGAATCTTTGTAGATCAGGTAGTTTAACGCCAGTCCGGGTTTGCCTGAACTTTGTCCCCACCAGCATTCACGGCTTGGAGTAAGGTTGCTATGAAGGCGTGTTTTTCCTTCCAGACGCTTTTGCAGGGAAGCCCAAAATTCCCGGCGCTTTATATGGCGTTCGGCTTCTTCCTTTTTGAGCGTACCCACATCCCGGCTTTCTTCACTTGGGCCGACAATCATAGTAAAAAGCGGCGCTGGCTCTGAATCACCGATGCGTATGCCTTCCAGCTTTACGAGGTAAAAAGAGGCGGCGTAGCTCTCGTTAAGCCATGCAATTGCGTTTACATGCTCCGGGCGCGGGTCAG
>JAKFYP010000001.1 GCA_021730835.1 Alphaproteobacteria bacterium | reverse complement strand
TCATCTCGGGATGCGTCACGGTCAGCGGCCCGCCTTCGTCAATCTGACGCTGGAACAGGGGAATCACCGAGCCGGTCGAACCCAGTACATTGCCAAAGCGCACTGTAACAAAACGCGTATAACGATTCTTCTCCTGTGTATCGGCGAAACTGCGGCAATAATATTCGGCCAGACGCTTGCACGCCCCCATCACATTGGCCGGGCGCACCGCCTTGTCGGTAGAAATCAGCACCATCGCCGCCGCCCCGCTGGCGCTCGCCGCTTTCGCCACGTTGACCGTCCCGAACACATTGGTCAGCACGGCTTCTTCCGGGTTGGCCTCGGCCAGCGGCACATGCTTGATCGCCGCCGCGTGAAACACCAGATCGGGTCTGTAAGTGGAAAACAACGACTCCAGCCGCCCGGTATGACGCACATCCCCAAGCACGGCGACACGCGGCAGAGCAGGCGTCATACCGGCCAACTCCAGATCAATGCGATAGAGATTATATTCGTTATTATCCAGCAAAGTCAGACCGGACGGGCCAAGCAGTGCAATCTGCCGGGCCAGTTCCGCACCGATACTACCTCCAGCACCGGTAATCAGTACCCGCCGTCCCTTAATCAGTGCCGCCATCGCCTCGCGGTCATGCACCCGCTGACTACGGCCCAGCACGTCCTCAATCGCCACCGGGCGCGGTAATATCTTCTTGCCATCCTCGGCGGTGAAATCGGTCAGGCGCGGCAGGCGGGCCATCGTGATACCCAGTTGCTCGCAACGCTCCAGCAACCAGCGCGCCTCTTCGCGGCTGCTTTGCGGCTCGCTGAGAATCAGGCGCTGCGGTTTCTCCCCGCGCCACTCCAGCTTGCGCGCCACGGTATCGAGATCCCGTAACCCCCCAAGCACCGCGATCCCGTGCAAACGGCGTCCGTGATTGGCCGGATCGTCATCGAGTATCCCCACCACCCGGTAGAGCGCTCCATTTGCCCGCTGCTGATCACGGGTAAATTGTTCGGCGTTCTGGCCGTATCCCGCCAGCAACACCGGTATGGTGCGCCGTTTCGACCCTGCCAAAGCAAAAGATTGTTCCCGCCAGTAGCGGTAGACGATACGCGAGCCGGAAAGCATCGCCACCAGTACCAGCCAGTGAATTACCGGAACCGAGCGCGGAACTCCCTCCAGCCGCACCGCCAGAAACAACAGCAGATAATAAAAGGTCAGGCTAAGCGTCGCCACCTTGATGATCGTGGATAATTCGCGCACCGAGACATAGCGCCACGCGCCGTAAGGCAGGCGGAAAGAAAACGCCGCCACCGCAAACACTCCGATGAACAGCGGCAGCGCCCAGCCGATATACGGACGGCTATGGGGCAGCATCTGGTCGCCCAGACGCAGGTAAAGCGCCAGCAGAAAACTCAGCTCCGCGACGAATAAATCATGGATGGCCGCCAGCGTACTGCGGCGAAGCAGGAAGTCAGGCATTACCGGCCACCATCGGCGGCGCATTGCGGGAAGCTTTCGGACGCCGGTAGAAATGGAGCATCAGCAGCAGGCACATGGCATAGGAAAAGGCCATGCAGGCCATACCGACATAAGGATCGAGCGTACTGAGCGCCGCCATAACGATGAGCACCATATTCAGGCCGAAGATCCGGCTGGTGACATCCCAGTGCGTCCTGCCCTGCCGCACACCCTGCTGATAAGCATGACGCGAATGCGACTGCCAGATATTCTCCCGCGACAGGATACGGCTAATTAAGGTCGAGGTCGCATCGGTCAGGTAATAGGCAGGCATAATCAGCGCCGCCTGCCACGCGCCCGCCGCCGCCAGCTTGAGCAGCAGAAACCCCATCAGCAGGCCGAGCGGAATACTACCGACATCGCCGAGAAATATTTTCGCGGGATGGCGGTTAAACAGCCAAAACCCGATCACCGCCCCCAGCGTGATGACACTGTAAATCGAGAAAGAGCGGGATAATTCCGGCGCTACCAGCGCAATGCAAACAATCCCGCCGCATAGGCAAGCTGTCTGCATCGCCGTGATCTCGTCAATCCCGTCCATGAAATTATAGAGATTGGTAAACCACAGCCAGATCAGCACCACCAGTATCCGATCCACCCAGAACGGCAACAAACCCTGAAACACCAGCCCGTCACCCAGTGCCCCAAGCGCCAGAAAAATAGCCGCCAGATGCCCGAGCAGGCGGATTTTCGGCGAAAGCCCGCGCACATCGTCCAGCAGAGAGATGCCACCCGCCAGCAATAATCCCCAAAGCAATCCGCCCGACACCTGCGCCACCAGCAGAAAACCCACCGTCACCAGCGTCACGGCGATACCCGCACCACGCGGTGTCAGTGTCGCGTGATTATTGCGCTCCCCCGGTTCATCCATAATGGAAAACTTCGGCAGCGCCACCGACAGGGCATACGTTCCCGCTGCCGAAAACAGCAGCGCCGATAAGGCAAGGATCAGGGTATACATCACCAGCATGGGCAGGGTTTTAGCCGATCTGGACAGCTTTTACAAGCAGACATCCATCTTTAGATAGCCAACAATTCCAGACCCGGTACTTATTTCAAAATCTCCGACATTTCGCGTCACAAGAGCCGAACCGGTAAAATGGGCTGTTGCAGCAATAGCGATGTCAAAGGTTTTATGGGTTTTTTATATCGGTTGCCTGCCAGCCATACAGACCGCTGATTCCTCAGGGTATAGAGTATTTTTATGATTCGGCACAAAGGATTTTAACCATGTATCACGATCCCATCTCCTACGATGACCGTCTGCTTCCCAGAACGGAAGACATTGAAATGATGACCGATACCAATGTCGATTACCGTTATACCGAGGAAAGTGCGCAAGACCCGGAGGATATAGACGAAAACCTGCTGGATTTGGCTTTCCTCTATTACGCGCCCAACCGCTTTATCGTCCGTGCCGTCTAAACTTACGAACACACAGGACACTCCCATGTCTGTCAGTACGCTTAAGAAAACCGTTGCCCCGATGCCAGAAATCGGGATGGATAAAAATGCCTGCGGTAAAGTCGCCAAAAAACTTACCGGCCTTCTCTCGACAACTTACCCGCTTTACATGGAATCACCCTATTATCACCGGAATGTGACCGGGCCAAAGTTTTATGGACTGCATACGCTGTTTGCGGAGTAATGCAGGAATCTCCATCAGGGGGACGAAGTGACCGCCGATATGATGATCGCCCGCATGCAATACCATGACAAGGCTGTATGGATGCTGCCTGTTCGGTCATCCCCTTCGGGAGAACCCGCGTGCTTTTCCGCAGTTTTCTGTGGCATCTCAACTTCCTGTTTGCTATTGCCATTTCACTCTAAATGGCTCTTATATAGCTAGATAGTGTCGTTAAATTCGCTGATGCGTAGCGAAAATGCAGGATTTCGAGAACCGGAACGGAGTGTGTGTTGTAATATAGCTGATTGAGTTTGTGCTTACACACAAACTATGTGCCGCATAGGCGGCGCGGGCGATAGCCGATTTGATTGATGTACAGACAAAAAGTAAATCGGCTATACATGAGTTCAGGTGCGCACAGAAATCCGCATTTGCAGCAAGCAGCAGTAGAATGTGACGACACTATCTAGCTAACTACCTATTATCACTACTGTCCGGTTAAGTATCGAATAGATTCAATTGTTTAGCAAGTTCGATGTTTTGGTTTTGCGGGTCATCGTTGTAGAGGGCGCAGGAAAGCTCGATTTTTTCGAACGAGTGGACGGACAAAAT
>JAKFYP010000057.1 GCA_021730835.1 Alphaproteobacteria bacterium | reverse complement strand
ATTTTTCGGCTCCTCGCAGCTCTCGCAGTTCATGGATCAGACCAACCCGCTTTCGGAAATTACCCATAAGCGCCGCCTTTCGGCGCTCGGGCCGGGCGGCCTGACCCGCGAGCGCGCCGGGTTTGAGGTGCGTGACGTGCATCCGACGCATTACGGCCGCATCTGTCCGATCGAGACGCCGGAAGGGCCGAATATCGGGTTAATCAACTCGATGGCGACCTATGCCCGCGTTAATAAATACGGCTTTATCGAAAGCCCCTACCGCCGGGTCAAGGACGGCATGGTTACCGATGAAGTAATCTATCTCTCGGCGATGGAGGAAGGGAAATATACCATCGCGCAGGCTAACGCGGAATTGGACAATGCCAGTAAGTTCAAAAGCGATCTGGTCAGTTGCCGCAAGGCCGGGGATTTCGTCATGACCGCCCCGGATGCGATTGACTTTATTGACGTATCGCCCAAGCAACTTGTCTCGGTGGCGGCGGCGCTGATTCCGTTCCTTGAGAACGACGACGCCAACCGCGCCCTGATGGGATCGAACATGCAGCGTCAGGCCGTACCCCTGCTGCGTTCCGAAGCGCCGCTGGTGGGAACCGGCATGGAAGAAATCGTGGCGCGTGATTCGGGCGTGGCAACCGTAGCCCGCCGTGGCGGCGTGGTCGATCAGGTAGACGCTTCGCGCATCGTCATTCGCATCAGCGAGGATGAAGGCGGTGACGGCTCGCCGGGTGTGGATATCTACAATCTGCTGAAGTTCCAGCGCTCCAACCAGAATACCTGCATCAATCAGGTTCCGCTGGTCAAGGTAGGCGATATTCTGGAAGCGGGTGATACCATCGCCGACGGCCCCTCGACCAATCTCGGGGAACTGGCGCTGGGGCGCAACGTGCTGGTCGCCTTCATGCCGTGGAACGGGTATAATTTCGAGGATTCGATCCTGATTTCCGAGAAGCTGGTATCCGATGACGTGTTCACCTCGATCCATATTGAGGAATTCGAGGTCATGGCGCGGGATACCAAGCTCGGGCCGGAAGAGATCACCCGCGATATTCCCAATGTCGGTGAGGAAGCCCTGCGCAATCTCGATGAGATCGGCGTGGTGCATATCGGAGCCGAACTCAAGCCGGGGGATATTCTGGTCGGCAAGGTGACGCCTAAAAGCGAATCGCCGGTGACGCCGGAGGAAAAACTGCTGCGCGCCATTTTCGGGGAAAAAGCTTCCGATGTGCGTGATTCATCGCTGCGGCTGCCGCCGGGCCAGTCGGGTACGGTGGTCGGCGTGCGGATTTTCACCCGCCGCGGCATCGAAAAAGATGAGCGCCATCTGGCCATTGAAAAAGCGGAGATCGAGCGGCTGGAGAAAGACCGCCATGACGAGCGGGCGATCGTTGAGCGCTATATCTACGGGCGTCTTGGCGAATTGCTGGAGGGACAGGAAGCGGCGAAAGGCCCCAAGGGGGTTAAGGCCAATACCAAAGTGACGGCCAAACTGCTTGAGGAATTTCCCAAGGGTGTCTGGTGGGAATTCGCCCTGAAGGACGAGAAAACCGCCGCCGCCGTCGAGGAGTTGAAATCGCAGCTCGATGAGAACGTCAAGCGCCTCAACAAATGGTTCGAGGAGAAGGTTGAGAAGCTGCAAAGCGGCGACGACCTGCTGCCGGGCGTGCTCAAGATGGTCAAAGTGTTTGTGGCGGTCAAGCGCAAGCTGCAACCGGGCGATAAAATGGCCGGACGGCACGGCAACAAGGGGGTGATCTCCAAGATCATCCCGCTGGAGGATATGCCGCATCTGGAAGACGGCACGCCGGTTGACATTGTGCTCAACCCGCTTGGGGTTCCCTCGCGCATGAATGTGGGGCAGATTCTCGAGACGCATCTCGGGTGGGCCGCTGCCGGTCTGGGCCGCCAGATCCGCGACGCCGTCGAGCAATACCGCGAAGGCCAGAAAAAAGATGTCGAAGGAGTGCGCAAGAAACTGCTCGAATTCTACACCGAAACCGACAATACCAGAGAGATCAAGGCGATGGGCGATGCGGAAGTGCTGGAGCTGGCGCATAATGTCAAAAAAGGCATTCCGTTCGCCACGCCGGTTTTCGACGGGGCGCACGAGCCGGATATCGTCGAATGGCTGGAGAAAGCCGGGCAGGACAGCTCAGGCCAGATCACGCTGGTGGACGGGCGCACCGGCGAGGCGTTCGACCGCAAGGTGACGGTGGGTTATATCTATATGCTCAAGCTGCACCATCTGGTGGACGACAAAATCCATGCGCGCTCCATCGGGCCGTACTCGCTGGTCACCCAGCAGCCGCTCGGCGGGAAATCGCAGTTCGGCGGCCAGCGCTTCGGGGAGATGGAATGCTGGGCCTTGCAGGCCTACGGTTCGGCCTACACGTTGCAGGAGTTGCTTACCGTCAAGTCGGATGACGTGGCAGGGCGCAGCAAGGTGTACGAGTCCATCGTGCGCGGTGACCATTCCTTCGAGTCGGGCATCCCGGAATCCTTCCACGTCATGGTCAAGGAACTCCGCTCGCTCGGCCTGAACGTCGAGTTGCTTGACAGCGATGAGACGACGGCGGCGCTGGAAGCCGGCATCGGGGGGTGATCCGGATATATGGATGTACAATTTGCTTCAGGTGTTTTGGAACAAATCATTGACCGGGTCATACCCGGGGAGCCAAACGGGGACTTACGAAAGACGGTGCGTGGAAGTTTATTTGCAAGCGAACCGTTTTGTACTTTTGCCCAGAGATTGGACGACGCCGGGAATGGAGAAAAGGTTTCAGGAGCGTTAGCCAGCACGGTGCGCGGTATCTCTATGGATGGTGCTCCGAATGAGAGTGAAGGAGTTGTGGAACGCATCGCCCGCGCTATTGAAGCGACTGAAACATTAGCCGGGCTGGGATTGGTTCCGGTTCCGGCGCAGGCGGCCAGAAGAATAATATGCCCCCGGATGGGCAGAAGATTGTAGAAGGTATCAGGAAACGGTCATTTCGGATGATCGAATCATCGGATCATCGAAGAATTGGAGAACACTATATGAACGAACTCATGCACATGTTTGGACGGCTGCAAACGGCGAAGCAATTCGACGAAATCAGGATTTCCATCGCCAGCCCGGAGAAGATCCGCTCGTGGAGTTTCGGCGAGGTGAAAAAGCCCGAAACGATCAATTACCGCACCTTCAAGCCGGAGCGTGACGGGCTGTTCTGCGCCCGTATTTTCGGGCCGGTGAAGGATTACGAGTGTCTCTGCGGCAAATACAAACGCATGAAATACCGTGGCGTCATCTGTGAGAAATGCGGCGTCGAGGTGACGACCGCCAAAGTGCGCCGCGAGCGCATGGGCCATATCGAGCTGGCCGCGCCGGTCGCCCATATCTGGTTTTTGAAGTCGCTGCCGAGCCGCATTGGCCTGCTGCTGGATATGACGCTGAAGAATCTGGAGAGAGTGCTCTATTTCGAAAGCTATATCGTCACCGAGCCGGGGCTGTCGCCGTTTACCAAGGGGGAAGTGCTGACCGAAGACCAGTTCTACGACGCGCAGGATCAGTACGGCGAGGACACGTTCACCGCCAAAATCGGCGCCGAAGCGATTCAGGCGCTGCTGGCGGGCCTCAACCTTGAGGAAGAGCGCGCCACGGTGCGTACCGATCTGAGCGAGACCGGCTCCGAAGCCAAGAAGAAAAAGCTGGTCAAGCGCCTCAAGCTGATTGAATCCTTCATTGATTCCGGTAACAAGCCGGAATGG
>JAKFYP010000119.1 GCA_021730835.1 Alphaproteobacteria bacterium | reverse complement strand
AGAGAAGGGTTTTTCGATCAGGGAAGGGGCCTGCTTTCCGGGTTTTTCCGCCGCCGTGAGCAACCGCGCTCCACCGGGCTTTATATCTGGGGCGGGGTCGGGCGCGGCAAGTCGCTGCTGATGGATCTATTTTATGACGCCCTGCCGATAACCGGCAAACGCCGGGTGCATTTTCATGCCTTCATGATTGACGTGCATGCACGCATCAACGCGGCGCGCAAGGAGGGCGGCGTGCGCGATCCGCTGATGGCCGTCGCCGCTTCCATCGCCGGGGAAAGCATGATCCTGTGCTTCGATGAATTTCAGGTGCATGACATTGCCGACGCTATGATCCTGTCCCGGCTGTTTACCGAATTATTCGACCGTGGCGTCGTGGCGGTGTTTACCTCCAACCGCCCGCCCGAGGATTTATACCTGCACGGCCTGCAACGCGATCAGTTCCTGCCCTTCATCACCCTGCTGCGCCAGCGCGTGCGCGTTTTTGAACTGGATTCGCCCGAGGATTACCGGCGGCGCAACCTGTCGCATTTAAGCGAGGTTTACTTCATCCCGGCGGACGATGCGGCTACACGTTTCCTTGAGGATATTTTCGCCCAGTTGGCGGGTTACGCGCAATCCTACCCGCAAAGCGTTGAGGTGCAGGGCCGGGTACTGCATTTTGAGAAAACCTGCCGCGATATTCTTTTTACCGATTTTGCAAGCCTATGCGCCCGGCCACTCGGGGCGCAGGATTATCTGGCGCTGGCCTCGCGGTTTCGCGTCTTTCTCATCGCGGGAATCCCACAAATGGGGCCGGAGAATCGCAACGAGGCCAAGCGCTTCGTAACGCTGATTGACGTGCTCTATGAACAGCGGGCCATGCTGATTTGCAGCGCCGACGCCGAACCGGAAGCGCTCTACAAAGCCGGGGACGGCAGTTTCGAGTTCGTCCGCACCGCCTCGCGCCTGCTTGAAATGCAAACCCGGGATTGGGTCGAGCGAAGCGCCGCCTCCACCTCGCAGGCGGCGTGAGTCTCTTTAGCAGCTTTGCGAGAAACCATCCCCTCTGTTTTGAGTCTCTTGATTTCTGCGTTCAGCCCAGGACGATCCCTCCTCCTGCGCCTGAGTATGCGCTTTAAAAGGCGAGAAGTATTTTTCATATTACTTAAAAATCAATTAAATTTTTGCGGTAGTTTTAGGTGGACGCTCCCTGCCAAGCCGACCAAGAGTCAAAATTTAATCTGATTACCCACTATTCACCGCTCCCTCCTTGAAGCATCCGCCTGCGGGATGCTTCATTATTGGTTTGCATAGCACCCCGCAGGCGGGTGCTATGCGGGGGAGCAGACGAAGCAAACCCCGCTGTAGCGTTAGCGCAAGCGGGTGAAGCTGAGTCGTGGGGGGTAAACAGATAAAATTTATTCCCCCCCACCGAATCGCCTTCGGATTGCATCCTCGGCTCTTCGACTCCCTCTCAAGGGGAGGGGGAGTGGTAACCGACTGCTTTTACTGACATACATACAGATAAGAGGCAAGCGGTGAATAGTGGGTAATCAGGAAATTTAATGGAAATATTTCTGATTACCCCGCATGCTCCGATTGGTTTTTTCCTTTCTTCCCCCTCACCCGGTTTTCCTAAGTTCGCCCGTCGCTGCGCTTGGGATCGCTAAGGAAAACCGGGTGAGGGGGAAGAAAACATATAATTTTCTGCAAAACATCAATACATAATGAGTCAAAAGCCTACCTGAGTAATGTGGGTAACCAGATTACCCGTTATCCGTATCGCCGCTCTTACTCATATCTGTCCGGCAGATGGCTTTCATCCTCCAAATCGTCGAAGCGGGTCTGATCGGCGAAGAACTGGAGCCGTACATTGCCAATCGGGCCGTTACGCTGCTTGGCGACGATCACCTCGGCGACGCCGTGGGCGCGCTCCATCTGGGATTGCCAGTCGTTAAACGCCGGATGGCTCTCATCGGGTTTTTTGCGCATCAGGTAATATTCCTCGCGGTAGACGAACATCACCACGTCGGCATCCTGCTCGATACTGCCCGATTCGCGCAAATCGGAGAGCTGCGGGCGTTTATCCTCGCGCTGCTCGACGGCCCGCGACAACTGCGAGAGCGCCAGCACCGGCACATCCAGCTCCTTGGCGATGGCTTTTAATCCCTGCGTGATTTCCGAGACTTCCTGCACGCGGTTGGTCTGATTGGTGATGTGCATGGCGCGCACCAGTTGCAGGTAATCCACCACGATCGCCCCCACGTTATGCACCCGCTTGAGGCGGCGCGCCCGGGTGCGCAGCGCCGAGATACTCAGCGCCGGGGTATCGTCAATGAACATCGGTAGAGCCGTCAGTTCACGGTTGGCCTCGATCAGCTCGGAAAACTGGCTGTGCTCCATATCGCCACGCAAAATCTGGCTTGAGTTGATGCCGGTGCGGGCTGAGAGAATACGCGTCGCCAGTTGTTCCGCCGACATCTCCAGCGAGAAAAACCCGACGGAAAGCGGCTTCTCATGCGCCTCCTGCGTCCGCGACATGAATTTCAGCGCCGCCTGATAGGCAATCGTCGTCGCCAGCGCGGTTTTTCCCATTGAGGGCCGTCCGGCGAGAATCAGCAGATCGGATTTTTGCATGCCGCCCAGCAGGCGGTCAAGATCGCGCAGGCCGCTGGAGACACCGACGACCTGCCCCTTGTTGCGAAAGGCGAATTCCGCTTTGGTCATGGCCAGCCCGCCGGAATGCGCGAAGGGCCGGAAACCCGATTGCCGCTCGCCATGCGCCGAGAGATTAAACAGCGATTGCTCCGCCGCCTCGATCTGCTCCATCGCCGGAACTTCGATCCGCTGGTCGTAGGCCTCGTTGACCAGCCCCTCGCCAAGCTCAATCAGTTGCCGCTTGAGCGCCAGATCATAGAGAATCTCGCTAAAATCGGTGACGTTGATCACGGTCACCGCCGCTCCCGCCAGCCGCGCCAGATATTCCCCGCCGCCAATATCGGCCAGCGTTTCATCGCGGTCGAAAAAATGCCGTAGCGTCACCGGGTTGGCAATCTGGCCTTTGTCATGCAGGCGCAAAATCGCCTCGTAGATGCGCATATGCACCGGCTCATAGAAATGTTCCGGGCGCAGCCGGTCGCTAACGTGATTAAGCGCCAGATTATTGACCAGTATGGCCCCGAGCAGCGCCTGCTCCGCTTCCAGGTTATGCGGCGCTTCACGCACCAGCAGGCCAGATTCGGGTTTTTCTTCAGCTTGTTTGAGGATCGCGGCGACCATAGGCGAGTGGGTTTCCATCGGGTTTGAGAGGCGGGAAACAAGCCTAGCAAGCCCCAGCGGTTTTGCAACACGGAAATATACCTGCTATTTATTTCAATTTTTAGTAAAATAACTGGGATGATTTTTATTTGTTTTGTGCGAAGGGGATCGCACATTGTTTCGGTTTCCATTCCCGATCAGCGGAAACCGGGTAATTAGGAGGCAAGAGACGGTATGAATTGCATTGCCAGCGGCGCCGGTCTGGTGAGAATGCTTCTCGGGGTGGATAGGCGGCAGGGTGTATGAGTTTTGTGAGGCCCCGCGAGTGTCAGCAATGGCAGGAGCGGGATCAGACCTCGTAAAGGAGACTACCCGCCCCTGCCGCCGAATGGCCGCCGTGAGGCTCACAAGCCGACCTGTCACGCCGTAGTCCGCAAGGACGAAGGCGGATCGCCGGGCTGCTGATGCTGCCGTTGCTGGTGATTACCGCCGATATTATCGGGGTGATGGGCGGCTATCTCGTCAGTGTCGGCAAACTCGGATTCTCG
>JAKFYP010000197.1 GCA_021730835.1 Alphaproteobacteria bacterium | reverse complement strand
GGCGTTTTTATACCATCCCCGCCCGCCGACCGGCTGGAGCGGGTTTGAAGGGCCGCTTAGCCCCCGCGCTTTCGACCTGATAAAGCTCGAAGACGCGATGCCCTGTCCGTGGGATGCGCCGGTCATCCTCGCCAACGCGCATACGCAATTGCGTTTCTGGCGGCCCGGCGAAGCGATGCCCGATCTGGCCCGTAACGCCGACGGCGACCAGTTGCTGTTCGTCCATGAAGGAAGCGGCGAGCTTTATTGCGATTACGGGCATTTATCCTTTGAGGCGGGCGACTATATTATGTTGCCACGCGGCACGATGTGGCGGCTTACCCCACAACGGCCCGCCGCTATTTTGACGATCGAGGCAACCGGAAGTCATTTCTCACTGCCGGAGAAAGGCATGCTCGGCCAGCATGCGATATTCGATCCGGCGATGCTGGATATTCCGGCTATCAACGAAGCGTTTGAAGCCCAGAAGCACGACCGGCAAACCCGCGTTCGGGTAAAAAAAAGCGGTGCGATTTCCACCATCACTTACCCCTACAACCCGCTTGACGCCATCGGCTGGCACGGCGAACTCGCCCCGGTGCGCATCAACATGCGCGATATCCGGCCTGTCATGAGCCATCGCTATCACCTGCCGCCCTCGGTGCACACCACTTTCGTGGCGCATCGCTTCGTCGTCTGCACCTTCTGCCCGCGCCCGTTCGAGACCGATCCCGGCGCGATCAAAGTACCCTTCTTTCATAACAATGACGATTACGACGAGGTATTGTTCTACCACGCCGGGGATTTTTTCAGCCGCGACAATATCCATCCCGGCATGATGACGCTGCACCCTTCCGGCTTTACCCACGGCCCGCATCCCAAAGCGCTCAAAAACATGCTGGCGCAACCCAAACCGGCCACGGATGAATACGCCGTCATGATTGACACCCGCGATGCGCTGGAGGTCGGCGAGACAGCGCGTCAGGCCGAATGGAAGGAATATGCGCAAAGCTGGAAAACGGAGGATTAATGCAACCCCATCATCGTAACGCCCTGCTGTTCCTTATTGCCGGATGCGTGCTGGCCGGTATCTGGCTCTATCACCCTGCGGATCAGGCTTTGCCGCCCGCAGCGAAACCTGCTCATGACTGGGGCGGCTATGTGAACATCTTGCTGCGCGGCACAGCGGATGAACTTGCTGAAATTGATACGCAATACCGTGAGAAACACAAGGAAGTATATGCCGTGCGCCAAACGCTATTCGGCAACCGGCGTATTTTCCACAGTAGCGGCTACACTGCTACTTCCGTACCTGAGGCAAGTGGCAGCGTGAGCTATACCTACCAGCTTCAGTATCAGTTTTGTGTTCCTTCGGATAAACTGGCGGAGAAGCTTGTTCAACGTTTCACGAAAGAAGGAATTGTTGCGGATTACAACAGGAACGGCTATGGTCCGTGTCCCCGATAAATCGCATCTGACAGGAGAAAATACGATGAAATATATTTCCATGATGCTTTGCACTACAGCATTTTTGTTTGCCGCCTCATCTGCCGCTGATGCGAGGACGTTCTCAACGCCCGACAGCGGATGCCAAATGGTCGAAAACGTGACCATGAGCGTCCAGTTCAACGGCACGGAAGGGGATATCCGCACCGTGACGAAACACGTTGACGACGCCGAGCAAAAATCCCTTACATACGCCAAAAAGCTGGGGATCGGAGAGGTCACCGTCACTTCCCGCAGTTACAATATCTACCCGCAAAATAGCAATTTAGCCACCACCTACCAGTATAACGGCACTATCGGGCTGAAGCTTCCTTCTACTGAAAAAGCCGCCGATTTGATCGAAATGCTGGCTAAGGATAAAATTCAGGCGCAGCTTAACGTCAATTCCTACCAGCAGGGCAATTGCCAGTAAGAAGCCTTATGAAACTTGCATCGTATAAATCAGGGCGAGACGGTAAACTCCTCGTGGTCTCCCGCGACCTCAGACATTGCGTCCATGCCGGTCATATCGCCCCGACCATGCAGGATGCGCTCGATGACTGGGCGCGTATCGCTCCGCAGCTAGAAGCGCTCTCGGATAAACTCAACGCGGGCAAGGCAACCGATATGCTCCCGTTCGTCGAGCCGGATTGCGCCGCACCCCTGCCCCGCGCCTATCAGTGGGCCGATGCGTCGGCCTACGTCAATCATGTCGAGCTGGTGCGTAAATCGCGGGGCGTCGAGATGCCGGAGAGTTTCTGGCACGATCCGCTGATGTATCAGGGCGGCAGCGATACCTTCCTTGGCCCGCGTGACGATATACTCATCGCCGACACCGCATGGTGCGTTGATTACGAAGCGGAACTCTCGGTGATTACCGGCGACGTACCGATGGGCGTAACGCCGCAAGATGCCGCCGCGCATATCAGGCTCGTCATGCTGGTCAACGATGTCAGCCTGCGCGGGCTGGCCGTCGGTGAACTGGTCAAGGGATTCGGGTTTTTTCAGGCCAAGCCGTCCAGCGCCTTTTCGCCGGTCGCTATCACGCCGGATGAGCTGGGGGAGGCATGGCAGGATCACAAAGTCCACCTGCCATTGTTGAGCTTCATCAACGGCAAGCCGTTCGGCAAGCCCAACGCGGCGCAAGACCTGACTTTCAACTTTCCGAAGCTGATTTCCCACGCGGCGCGCACCCGTCATCTCGGTGCAGGCACAATCATCGGCTCAGGCACGGTATCCAACAAGACCGGCGGGGAATACGGCAAGCCGATTGAAGAAGGCGGCGTCGGCTACTCCTGTATCGTCGAGCGCCGGATGATTGAAAAACTCAACGGCGGCGAATCGGTGACACCCTTCCTGCAATACGGCGATACGGTGCGCATCGAAATGAAAGATGCGCAAGGCAAGTCGCTGTTCGGCACGATTGAGCAAAAACTCGTGCGGTATGAGAACCCATGACCGTGCAGCTTTATACCTACTGGCGATCAAGCGCGGCGTGGCGCGTGCGCATCGCGCTTAACCTCAAAAACATCTCGCATACACTTATCCCGGTGCATCTGCTCAAAGACGGCGGCGGGCAGCATACGCCGGAATACGCCATCATCAACCCGATGAAGCTGGTTCCGGCGCTGGTGCATGACGGGCAGGTCATCACCCAGTCATCCGCCATCATCGAGTATCTGGACGAAATCCACCCCGAACCGCCCCTACTGTCCCAAAACCCGGCAGAGCGGGCGCGGGCACGGCAATTCGCCCAGACCATCGCCTGCGATATTCACCCGGTCAATAACCTGCGGATACTGCAATATCTCGGGCAGGAACTGGGAGCAACGGACGAGCAAAAAACCGGCTGGTATGTGCACTGGCTGAAACTCGGGCTGGCGGCGCTGGAGAAAATGGCGGATCCTGACGGCCCCTATGCGATGGGCGGACAACTGACCATCGCCGATATTTTCCTGATCCCGCAGCTCTATAATGCGCGGCGCTATGGGTTTGCGCTCAGTGATTACCCGCGCCTCAACGCTATCGAGCAGGCTTGCGTGCATCTGGAAGCCTTCATGAAAGCCGATGCGCACGCCCAGCCGGATGCGGAAGTCTGAATCTTCATCTATTGGAACCACTTGTCTATTGCTGCTACGCTACCCAGTCACCCCTAAAAAAGTTTCAAGGTGTTGCATAGAAAGTCTATTTTTGACAGAGGATGTGATGTATATTGCAAGGAAGTGCTGTGTAACGCTTCAAAGGTTGCAATTCATGTTACAGAAAAATCCCACCTCCAGCGGTCAGGATGAGCTGTTCCGCTCGCGTCTTGACTCCATCCTCGATCTGCGCCACGCGC
>JAKFYP010000166.1 GCA_021730835.1 Alphaproteobacteria bacterium | reverse complement strand
GGTTGAATGGCTGCGCGGGCATATCGCGCCGCTTTACGCTAGCGGTGAGATTGTGCACGGCGTCGGGTTCTCGATGGGTGGATTGCTGCTGCGAGGGTTGTTAAGCGCCTACCCGCTTCCCAATCCGAGGCGGTTTGTGATGATCGGTACACCTAATGGCGGCAGCGAAGTCGCCGATTTCCTCAAAAAACGCTGGCTTTATCGCAAGTTATACGGCCCGGCGGGGCAGGAACTCGGCACAGGCGAAAACCGGGCTGCCCTCCCGGCATGGACAGGCGGAGAACTGGGCATCATCGCGGGCAATCGCTGCCTCGATCCCTTCAGCTATTGGCTGCTTAGCGGCCCGCATGACGGCAAGGTAACGGTTGAAAACACAAAACTTGAAGGCATGAAAGCGCATATCGTCCTGCCGCACAGCCATACCGCCCTGCCCTACGCCAAAGACGTACACCGCCAGACAGGGCATTTTCTGCGGCGGGGGGAGTTTGTGGAAGCCTCAGCACGATCTCGCTGAGAACGCGCCGTCAAGCGCATGAAGTGTATCTTGATATAATTTTTTATGTACTACGTCATTTACCATACCCTCTGCTTCTCTTGCGATACGTATCCTTTCGATTTCATTATTTCCCGTCGCAATTATAATCGGGGCATTGTTGTATAATGTATTTTTACGTATTTCTCCTGCTAAGGTCACACCATCCATTTCCGGCATATTATAATCTAAAACGAAACAATCAAACGGGGGTGTCGTTTGCGAGATAATATCTAACGCTTGCTGAGAAGAATAGGCTTTCGTTATTTCATATTTCTCGTCAAGCAAATCTGCTCTAGTATTAAGAAATGCGCTATCATCGTCCACTATAAGCAATCTCTTTTCCTGCATATATTATCCTTTCGTTAGAAATCTCAAGGGATCGCGTATGCGTCGGCATACCGCAAGCCACTAATAAAAAAACGCGGGGATTGCTCCCCGCGTTTCTCATTCTATGGCAATAGATTATGCCGCTTCGGCCAGCACTTCCACTTCGGGACGTGCTTCGGTCTTTTTCGGGCCATGCTGCAAACGCAGCAGCTTGAGCAGGTTATCCGTCGCCTTGCCCGCGTCAATATCGTCGGAGGCCGCAACTTCGCGGGCCAGACGGTTCAGCGCCGACTCATAAATCATGCGCTCGCTGTAGGAACGCTCGGACTGATCGACATTCTTGTGCAGGTCGCGCACCACTTCGGCGATGGCGATGATATTGCCCGAGTTGATCTTGGCCTCATATTCCTGCGCCCGGCGACTCCACATGCCGCGGGAAATCTTGGCTTTGCTTTTGAGCGTCGCCAGCGCCTTTTTGATCTGGTCAGGGGTGCTGATATGGCGCAACCCGGCAGAGGTGGCCCGGCCCACAGGCACGCGCAGCGTCATTTTCTCTTTCTCAAAGGAAATCACGAACATACGCAGTTTCACGTCGCCTACTTCCTGAGTTTCCTCGCCGATGATCTTACCGACACCGTGAGTGGGATATACAACGTAATCATTCACCTTAAATTCTGCTTTTGACATACAACATTCCCTTTATGTACAATTTCACGCTTTACCGGATCATGCGGCGCGCCGGCTGACTTCATTTACACTGAAACACACGGTATTTCCGGGCTTTCCCCGCATTTGGGCGTGACCTATATACCACAAAATTCGGACAAAAAAAACAGCTAATACGGCTTTTTTATAAAAAACCATGTTTTCTAAACCGTTTTTTAACTAAAGCGCATGTAAGAGTGGGGGTTTTCTGTTATCTGCAAGTAGTTACAAGAGGGGATGATACGGGGCTTGTGCTTATGGGCAAAAATACGAAGTATATCTCATCACTTTTCCCTTAACCCCACCCCACTTAACATTACCAGCAACTTCTCCGCCGCCGCCTGCTCCGCCGCCCGCTTGGACAGCGCGCTGGCCTCAGCCGCCTGTCCGGCAGCGCTGACCTGAATGGTGAATTCCGGGGCATGAGCGGGGCCGCTACGCCCTGCCTCCTCATAGAGCGGCAGGGGATGCCCCCGACCCTGTAGCCATTCCTGCAACGCGGTTTTGGCATCCTTGGGCGGCTCAATAGCCGCATTGAGCAGCGGCGTCCAGTAGCGCCGGATGAACGCCGCCACGCCTTCCAGCCCGCTATCGAGATACATCGCGCCAATCAGCGCTTCGCAGGCATCCTCAAGATTCGAGATGTTCTCCCGCCCCCCGGCCACCTCCTCGCCCGATGCCAGTTGCAGATACGCGCCCAGCCCGATTTCCCTTGCCACTTCCACCAGCGCCGGGCCGCAAACCAGCGCCGCATGGCGACGGGCCAGATCGCCCTCCTGCTCGCCGGAGAATGCCCCGTAAAGCATCTCGGCCACCACCAGCCCCAACACCCGGTCACCTAAAAACTCAAGCCGCTGATTATGCGCCGCCTTCGCCATGCTGCGATGCGTCAGGGCGAGCTTCAGCAACCCGCCATCCCTGAACCGGTAGCCAATAATCTCCTGCAAGCCTGCAAGCGATACTATCACGTGCTGAGATCCTTACAGAAGCGCCCGGAGCGGAACAAATGCCCCCAACTCAGCGGATTCCAGACTTTAAGCCCCTCCCCGAAGGAGACAAAGATCATTTCCGCCCGCCCCACCAGATTTTCCTCTGGGATAAAGCCGATAGCGTCGCTGTAGCGGCTGTCCTGTGAATTATCGCGGTTATCGCCCATCATAAAGTAATGCCCGTCAGGAACCGTATATACCCCCGTATCGTCCATCGTCGTTTCACCCATATCGAGCACCTGATAGGTTTTTCCCTCAGGCAGGGTTTCCTCGAAACGAAGGATATCCGTTACCGTATCGCCCTGTTTCACCGCAAAATTGCCCGCAGCATTTTTAGGTATCGCGCTGCCATTGATATGCAGTACCCCACCTTTCATCTGTATGGTATCTCCCGGCAAACCGATCAGCCGCTTGATATAATTCGTGCGCGGATGCGTCGGCGGCCTGAACACCACGATATCACCGCGCTCAGGGGCAGACCGCATGACCCGGCCTTTAAACAGCGGCAGACTGAAGGGAAAAGAATAGCGGCTGTAGCCATAGGAGAACTTTGAAATAAAAATATAATCGCCGATGAGCAGGGTATCTTCCATCGAGCCGGAGGGAATATGAAACGGCTCATAGAGAAAACTGCGAAACAGCATGGCCAGAATCAGCGCGAGCATCAGGGTTTTGATAAACCCGCCCACGGATTCCCTATCCTTGTCTTTATCCTTACCGTCGGTTTTTCTGGCCACCGGATACCCTTTGCGTTATGCCCGCTGAACATGGAGAAACCGCGAGGGGAATGCAACGGGTTTTTTTGAGATCGCCCACCCGCCCGTTGCCTGTTGAGATTCAAAGGAGGAGGAAAGATAAATGCCTCTTGCCTGCCACATAGGTTTCTATTGTCTTTCCACGAGACCATTGCACAATCCCCCCTCCCGCTTGCAGGAGGGGGTTAGGGGGAGGGCGTCAAAAATAAAAACCTTTTTATACAGTCTGAGACCGTTGCATCACTCGAAAACACCGCTATTTTCGTCATTGCGAGAAGCCGAAGGCGACGAAGCAATCCAGCGAAAAAACTTATTTTGACTGGATTGCTTCCCCTTCGCTACGCTCAGGGTCGCAATTGTGTGATGCAATGGTCTCTGATTGAGTTGTGCTTACACACAAACTCTACGCCGCATGAGCATCCACCTGTGGGATGCTCATCTTTATAAGACACAGCATCCCACAGGTGGATGCTGAACTCTTTTATGACACAGCATCCCACAGGTG
>JAKFYP010000080.1 GCA_021730835.1 Alphaproteobacteria bacterium | reverse complement strand
GTCGGATGCACCCCGTGGTCGCTCGCAATCTGAGCAATACTCTTGCTCCCCGCCAACGCCTCACACACAATTTTCAGTTTAATCTCGCGGCTATACCGCTTCCTAATACCAGTCATATTCAAGTCCTTTCCAGATTAGAAATTGGACCTTAACAGCTGGTTCAAATTTTGGGGAGCAGCTCAAAGTAGTCTTCTCCATTAAACGAATGTTTTGATGAAGGAATATCAATTCGGTTAATGTACCGGACGCCAATTCTGGATAGAGGTCTGAACGTTTTGCTTTTATACCAGTTCAGATTACTTTTCAGTTTTTGCACTAAATGATCCCAGTTTTCATAGGGCGGCAATCTGGAAACCGCAAAAGAATCCTGTTTGACCAAAAGAATATCTGAATTGTTCTCATTGCTTATGAGCTGGAAACCCGCCAGCCTGCTTTTTTTTTCAGGAATCAGATCGGAGGCAGGCGAAAACTTAAACTGCATTTCTTGTATTGGCTTAACGTGAAATCCGGATTTTTGTTTCGAGGTACGCTTTTCGAGTTCTTTATCACTCAATGAATCGGCAAAACGCAATTCAATCACAGCTTCTGTAATCGGGGGCTTGCTGTAATGTTTATGTTTCTGCACAGGCATGGAATTTTCCGGCGGCAAATCTATTGTTTCAACATTACCATAACCTAATGAGTAGGGAAGTGAATAGATGAAAATTACACATCTCCGGTTCCTTCCTCTTTCACCGGGTTATATGACCGCATCGCGGGGTCGCGCAGCGGCAGGCACGCTGAATCCGATCAGCCCCAGCACCAGTGTAAAAAGACGGGATCCGGGTGGGGCGGCGCTGCACGACGCCTCTTGTCAGCGCTCCCTGCCCTCTCCCTTATCATGGCCGGGAGTCTTGACCGGTTGCGGCGAGGCGACTTCCGCCACCCGCTCGCGGCCCAGAAATACGCCCTTTTGCTGCAATTCCTCACCGACTTCCATGACCTGCCGGAACATCGCCGGGTTAAACAGCATGGCACGGCGGATTTTCTCCAGCGTTTTCTCGGAAAGGAAATGCGCGATCAGCAGCCGCTCGCGCTCCTTGCGAATGCGGCGCTGCTCTTTCGGCTCAAGCGAGGCCAGATCAATCTCGCGGCCTTTCTCCTGCTGTAACTCCTCCAGCACCGCCCGAAACCGCTTCACAATCTCGGCACGCACACTGTCAGGCACGCCTTCCAGCAATCCGGACAGTTGCACATCCACGTCTTCCGCCCCCTCCAGTACACTATCGGCCAGCGCGGCAATCGCCGCCCCGAAGCTGGCGAGCATCTCCTGCTCCATCGCGCTGAGTTTAAAAGCTGCGTGGCGTTCCAGTTTATCGGGTTTATGCGGAGTTTCATCAGCCATAGCGCCAGCGTGACAAAATCCGCCGTCACCTGTCAACCGGAGAGTTGCGCCGTGATCCCGAAATCAACGATTCCGGTCGGCTCCATACCGGCGCGGCGGGCAGCATCCGGGGCAACGCGGATACGGCAGGCATCAACAATCCGGTGGATAAAGGCATCTCCCTCGCCGGATGGCCGCGTGACGCCGCAATTGAGGTAATAGACGCCTTCGCGCAGCAGGCAGGGGAAGGAGAAGCAAACCTCTATTTCCTGCCCGGCGGCGATGTTCTCCAGCCCCATCTCGGCGGCATGGCAGATGGCTCCGGCCAGTTGCAGCCCGGTTCTGGTCTTGAGGAACATGGCGAAGCGCACCTGCCGCTCTGCCTCGGTAAACCGCACCCGATAGCGAAACCGGCAGACCTCCCCGTAGCGCATCTCCCGCAACTCGCGGCCCTGTGCATCGCAAACGCGGGGATCGAGGATTTCCCCGCCGTCGGGCGTATAGACCACCCGGCTTTCCGGCGTGGCTTCGTCTTCGGCGGGGGCCGGAGTTCCGGGCGAAACGATAGAGGCCCGCACGGCGGCACGCTGGCCGGGAGGAGCGTAAATCAACCGGTGATAGCGCGACAATACCTCTTTAGGCTCACCGTCGAGCAGCAATTCTCCTTCATCCAGCAAAATCGCCCGGTTGCACAGTTCGATCACCGTCTGGGCGGCGTGAGAGACAAACAAGATCGTGACCCCGCGCTCCTGCATCCGGGCGATACGGGCGTAGCATTTGCGCTGGAAAGCCTCATCGCCCACGGCAAGCGCCTCATCCACCACCAGAATATCGGGATCAACCGCAATGGCCACGGCAAAGGCAAGCCGCACATACATGCCGCTGGAATAGGTTTTGACCGGGCGGGAAAGCAACACCGGATCCAGCCCGGAGAACGCAACGATCCCCTCGTATTTATCGGCGATTTCAGCGGCGCTCAGGCCGAGAATCGCCGCGTTGAGCCGGATATTCTCCGCGCCGGTGAATTCGGGATTAAACCCCGCTCCCAACTCCAGCAGCGCCGATATACGCCCGACCGTGGCAATCCGCCCGGAAGTCGGGGTAAGCGTGCCGCAGACCATCTGCAGCAGGGTGGATTTACCCGAGCCGTTCTGCCCGACGACGCCCACCGTCTCCCCCCGGAGGATGCGCAGCGAGAGCGGCTTTAAGGCCGCATGCTCACGGAAATAGGGCCGCCTGCCCCCGAATATCCCCTGCCTGAGGCGATCGGAAGGTTTTTCGTAAATCCGATAGGACTTGGCGACGGATTCAATCGTGATGGCGGCGGTGTCGGTCATGGCGGGGAAATGTAACGTATTTTTAAATCAAGTGCAGTTAAAATGCGCTACCGGCGGATATGGGGCGGAGCAATGCTCAAGCCACCGGGAGATAACAGGATTTCGGCGCAGCTGCATCTTTGGCTCCAAACCGCCGGATAAGGGAAATATGACAGTTGTGTTACGGTTGTGTGAATAGTTGCTTACAGCAGGCTGGCGGCGCTTGTGAGGATTTAGCGACTGCGATACTATAGCTATATGAAGGGCAAGTGGCCCGGACAAATACCCGATAGGGAGTGACAGATGAGAATGGACGAAATACCGGGATTGGAAGGCTTCGTAAACCCTCTTTCTTCTGGGACGGATATGGTAAAGCCTGATGCGATGGCGTTCAGCGGCCCGGTGAGCATCACCGCCGCCGCCGGTTCACCCGCAGCACAGGCCTTTATCGGGCTGATAAACGAACAAATGGCCGCCGCTTACCAGACCGGCCCGCAAAAAGACGGTGCGGCCCGCGCCTGACGATAACCGGAGTAAAAACCGTGCCGGAAACTCTGCATACTCTTCCGATTCTTGCCGGTTTCAGCCTGACACATCTTTTTTTCTTACACTTTCAGATAAAACGCTTTATAATTTGCCCGTTTGAGGTCTATACGCGCAGAAAGTGACGAATGAATCAATGGATACCTAAAGCCCTCAGCCTCAACGGCAATCACACCACGCCTGAAATCGACGAATCCCTGCTCGATGAGGAAGTGGTCTTGCTGTTGCAGGGGCGCAATGCGTTTAATGATCGTATTTATTCCTACGTCAAGCTGAGCTTGCGTAATCTGGCGCGGCTGCGGGACGATGTGGTCAAGCGGCTGGACTTCATGCCGAGCGATTACGGCACGGTGCTGGCCGCCGGAAAAGGCGACCCGCCGGATGATTTGCGCGCCGAGATGGCAATCACCCACAACCTCGTGGAAGTTACCCCGCCGCCCGCTCCCAAGGCGCAAAGCTACGCCCAGCCCGCCTTGTGGGAAGACGACTAGCAGTTTGCGGAAAAACTATTTTGTCGTTGTTTTTGTCCTCGAATCCTCATATACCTTCAAGTACACTCCGGTTCTGCGGGCAAAAACGCCTAAAAATCTCCTCGCCAAA
>JAKFYP010000095.1 GCA_021730835.1 Alphaproteobacteria bacterium | reverse complement strand
ATGCCAGACAATAACATCATCTTTCATCATATTGAAAAAAAAGACAATCGCTCATCGAAGCGCTGCTTAAAGAATATGCGGTTCCCCTGCGTGAGGACATATCCCATCTGCGGCGCGATTTTCTGGCCTGCGTGGCGCTGCCGACCTGCGGCAAGGCGCTGGCTGAGGGGGAGCGCGTCGGGCAACCGCTGATAGATAAACTGGAGCCTTTGTTCAAAAAATACGGTGTTGACGGCGAGCGCGTCGCCGTGCGCCTGACCGGTTGCCCCAATGGCTGTGCCCGGCCCTTTGTCGGCGATATTGGCATTGTCGGACGCCTGCCGGAGCATTACGCGCTGTTCATCGGCGGGGATTACGCCTGCACGCGGCTCAATGAAAAAGTGTTCGACCGCGTGCCGTTCGAGCATTTGCCGACGGCTCTGGAGCCGATGCTGGCGCTTTACGCCGAGGGCCGAAAGGAAGGCGAGGGGTTCGGCGATTTCTGCGCCCGCTACGGCATTGCGAATATCCGCGATAAGGTGATCGAGCAACACGGAGAAATCCATAAATGGGCGGCGTGACAACCACTTGCCCTCCCCTGGTGGGAGGGCACACGAGAATGCAGTTCGAGCGGGGAGGGGGAAGCACCCCCACGGCTCCGCTTCGTCTTGCAGACTCGCATCGCCTGCTCCCCCCTCAAGGGGGAGCAATTACGGAGTAACAATCATGTACCCCATCTTTATCGACCTGGCGCGGCTGAAAATCGCTCTTACCGGCAATGGCAAAGAGGCATTGCGGCGGCTGGGGCAACTCGATGCCTTCGGGGCGCGGCATGTGACGGTCTATGCCGATGCGCCGTCCGAGGCATTGCGGTTTGCGGCGGGTGAGCGCCTGCGGGAGCGATTGCCTAACAGCCGGGAAATCATCCGCGCCAACCTGCTGATGATCGCCGGGCTGGAAAAGGAGCGGGCCTATCCGCTGGCCGAACTGGCGCGAGCGGCGCGTATACTGGTCAATGTCGAGGACGATAAGCCGTATTGCGATTTTTATTTCGGCAGCATCGTCAAGCGCGGGGATTTATGCATCGCCGCCTCGACCGGCGGCAGAAGCCCGGCACTGGCGCAGGCGGTACGGCATAAGCTGGAGCAAACCTTCGGCCCCGAATGGGAAAGCGTGCTGGATGAAGTGGCCGTTGCCCGCGAGCAATGGCGCGCCGGGGGAGACGATATGCAGGCGGTGGCGGAGAAAAGCCACGCGCTGATTGAGGAGCTGGATGGCGTAAGATAACGAACTTGCCCTCCCCTGATGGGAGGGTGTGCGAGAACAATGTTCGAGCGGGGAGGGGGTATAACACCCCCACGGTTCCGCTTCGGCTCGATGCCTCGCGTCACCCGCTCCCCCATCAAGGAGGAGCAAGATGAGGAATGATGATACCGCAAACAACCCACCCCGCTCCCTCGCTGACGCGGCTGCAAACCTTTTACGGCGAGTTGCCCGCCCTGCCGCTGTTGCAGGTGATGATAAAGCGTGAGTTTTCCGGCGAAATCGCGCTGCTTTCCTCTTTTGGAGCGGATGCGGCCTTGTTACTGGCGATGGTGGCGGAAATAGACCCGAAAACGCCGGTATTGTTTCTGGAGACGCACAAGCATTTCCCTGAGACGCTGGCATATGTCGAGACATTACGGCAGGAACTGGGGCTGGAGAATCTCCGTTTCCTGACGCCAGACCCGGAAAAGCTGGGACGTATCGACGCGACGGGAACGCTGTGGCAGCATCAGCCCAACCGCTGCTGCTGGCTGCGCAAGGTCGAGCCGCTCAAACGCGGGATCGAGGAAGGCGGCTACCGGGCGCTGATTACCGGCCGCAAGCGCTACCAGACCGATGCACGCGGCGAAATGCAGAGCATTGAACTTGACGGCGACGGAATTTTCCGTATCAACCCTCTGTCCGGCTGGACGAAGGAGGAGGTCGAGCGCGAGCGTAGGCAACGCAATCTGCCGGAGCATCCGCTGGTGGCGGAGGGATTCCTGTCCATCGGTTGCGCGCCCTGCACCGCCCCGGTCGGCGAGGGGCAGGGGGAACGCGCGGGCCGCTGGGCGCACACGGCGGACGACGGTACGCAAAAAACCGAGTGCGGCCTGCACGTGCCGGAGGCGGCGGATTGGACGGTTTGAGGAGTGGCGAGTGATTGGTGGCGAGTGGCGAGGAAGAAAAAATCATGAGTAAAATAACGCATTATCGCGAACTGTTGGTATGGCAAAAAGGAATTGATTTGGCGGATGGTATATACGCAATCACATCCGCCTTTCCTAAAGAGGAACTATACGGGCTTGCCGCGCAAATGAGACGGGCTGCTGTCTCAATCCCCTCCAATATTGCGGAAGGCTGTGCAAGGAATAGCACAAAAGAGTTTATACGGTTTATTTATATTTCAAAAGGGTCGTTGGCGGAACTGGAAACGCAAGTATTTATTGCGGAGAAAAGAAAATATATCTCGGGCGATAAGGTACGAGCTATTCTTGCTTCTTCCGAAGAAATAAGCCGTATGCTGTCCGGTTTGTTACGGGCACTGAACGAAAAGCAATATGCATAACATTGTACCAATTCAAGGAAGAAACATGACTGAAAACTCACCACTCACCACTCACCACTCGCCACTTACCACCGACGTCATCATCATCGGCGCCGGGCCAGTCGGCCTGTTTGCCGTCTTCGAGCTGGGGCTGCTCGGCCTCAAGGCGCATCTGGTGGATATTCTCGACCGGCCCGGCGGGCAATGCGCGGAACTCTATCCGGAAAAGCCGATCTATGATATTCCGGCCCTGCCGGTTGTCCTGGGGCAGGAGCTGACCGACCGGCTGATGGAGCAGATCTCGCCGTTCGATCCGGTGATGCATTTTTCACAAATGGTCGAGAGCCTGCAAAAGACGCCGGAGGGACTCTGGGAGATTACCACCGATACAGGCACGAAGCTGCGTGCCCCGGTCGTTGTGGTGGCGGCGGGCGGCGGCAGTTTCATGCCGAAGAAACCGCCGATTAAGGGCATTGACGCATACGAGGAAAAATCGGTGTTTTATGCCGTGCGCAAAATGGCGCAATTCGAGGGCAAGCGGCTGGTCATCGCCGGGGGAGGGGATTCGGCGCTCGACTGGACGCTCAACCTCGCGCCGCTGGCCAAAGAACTGACCCTGATCCACCGCCGCGACGAGTTCCGCGCCGCGCCGGATTCCGTCGCCAAAATGCGCGGGCTGGTCAGCGAGGGGAAAATCAACTTCGTCACCGGCCAGATTTCCGAACTGCACGGGACTGACGGCACGCTGGAGGCGGTGACGGTCAAAGGCGAGGGAGAGCGGCGCATTGCCTGCGATTGCCTGCTGCCGTTCTTCGGGCTGACCATGAAGCTCGGCCCGGTGGCTAATTTCGGGCTGAATCTGCACGAGAACCTGATCCCGGTCGATACCGAAAGATTTGAAACATCCGAGCCGGGTATCTTCGCCATCGGCGACATCAACCATTATCCCGGCAAGCTGAAACTGATTCTCTCGGGCTTCCACGAGGCGGCGCTGATGAGCCAGCAGGCTTTCCGCTATTGCCGCCCAAACGAGAAACTACGCTTCCAGTACACGACCTCCTCAACCGACTTGCAGAAAAAACTTGGGGTCAAGGCGGCGTGAGTGATATAGCCGATTTACTTGTGTGCCTGTACATCAATCAAATCGGCTATCGTCCGCGATTGCGGGCGCGCCGCTCACAGTATCCACCTGTGGGATGCTTAAGTCTTAAAACAAGTCCAGCATCCCATTTCATGGATGCTGTATCTTTATGGTTGGCCAGCATCCCATTTCATGGATGCTGTATCTTTA
>JAKFYP010000150.1 GCA_021730835.1 Alphaproteobacteria bacterium | reverse complement strand
CAGGTGAGCGATGCGTGTGGTCAGCACCCGAGTTTTGCCGGTTCCCGCGCCTGCCAGCACCAGTACCGGCCCGTCGAGCGTTTCGACCGCCGTGCGTTGCGGTGCATTGAGGGTTTCCAGATAGGCAGGTTTCTCAGTGCCATATGTGGCGGAAGTAGCAGTATCGCTCATGGTTTCAAAAAAAATTGATGGATTTTTGATGCAGCTTTCTTGACGCTGCATCACCGTTCAGGCAAAATTAACTGGTTATCGCTACAATAGCAATGGTAGCATGCCATCTCTTCCCGGTCGGAAGTCATGTCGTGTAACGTCGTTCACATCCTCAAGGAGCGTGGAATCCATGCGTTTTTTTGCCGTTCTGAGCCTTTTTTGCCTGATCGCCGCGTTCACTGCAACGCCCGCGCTGGCAGCCGGAAACCCCAGATACGCCTCGCTGATTATGGATGCCGATAGCGGCGTCGTCCTGCATCAGGAGAACAGCCGTGCTCAGCGCTTCCCGGCCTCCCTGACTAAAATGATGACGCTCTACATGCTGTTCGACGAATTGCGCGCCGGGCGTATGACGATGAAAACCATGCTGCCGGTTTCCGCCAAGGCGGCCGCGCAGCCCCAGACCAATATCAGCCTGAAAGCGGGTGACCGCATCAGCGTGGAAAACGCCATCAAGGCGCTGGTGGTGCGTTCCGCCAACGATGTCGCCGTGGTCGTCGCCGAGGCGATTGGCCGCAGCGAGTGGAATTTCGGCCTGCTGATGAGCGCCAAAGCCCACACGCTTGGCATGAGAAGCACGGTGTTTCGCAACGCTTCCGGCCTGCCGGATGCCCGTCAGCGCACCACGGCTTACGATATGGCGGTGCTGGGGATCGCCCTGCAAAAGAAATTCCCGCAATATTACCCCTATTTCAAAACCTCCCGCTTCGTCTGGAAGGGCCGCACCTATACCGGGCATAACCATGTGATGAACCGCTACGGTGGCGTAGACGGTATCAAGACCGGCTATATCAACGCCTCGGGCTTTAATCTGGTAACCTCGGTCAAAAAAGACGGGCGCAACCTCGTCGCCGTGGTGATGGGCGGGCGCACCGCCAAATCGCGTGACGACCATATGATTGCCCTGCTTGATCGCACCTATACGAAACTCGCGGCCAATAAAGGCAAGGAAACCCGCGTGCTGGCCAGCGCGCCGGTTCCGCAGCCCAACCCGCTGAGGATCGGCGAGGCGAAGCCGGTTGAGACGGCGGCCAGACCGGTTGAAAAACCCGCGGAGATTCAGCTTGCCTCGCTGGAGAAACCGGTGATTACCTTCAGCATGCCCAAAGAAACGCCGCAAAAACCCGTTGCGCCTAAAGCGCCGGAGTTCTCCGTTACCTATACGCCGGTAAGCGCCAGCGCCGCGCTGGCAGCGGGCGAGAAACCGGCGGCGGGAGAAGACAAACCGCTTTCTCCGCATACGCTGGACTACCAGTTGGCGAAAGCACATCCGCAAAGCACGCCTGCGGCCACCACCTCCCCCAGAGGCAAAAACTGGGGTATTCAGGTCGGGGCGTTCAACGATGAGCGGCAAGCTCGCACGGCGCTGAAGGAAGCGTTCCAGATCGTCGAGCCGGATGTGCGCGACGCGTATGTGACCATCCAGAGTCAGGGCGCGGCGATTCACCGGGCGCGGCTGGGCAACCTGACCCGCGAGGAAGCCAAAAGCGCCTGCCAGAAACTGGTGGCTAATAACGGCTCCTGCTTCGCCCTGAAGATTAATTAGGACTCTTGCAGTGTATCCAGCCTCCGATTTTGAAGGCTTTTTTAAAGATCTAATGACGAAAGCCTGTTTAGGCCGCCTTTTTCCCGGATTCGGCGGTTACGCGATTGCGGCCCTTATTCTTGGAGACATAGAGCGCATCGTCGGCCCGCTTGAGGAACAGCGGCACGGTGTCACTGCCCGGATGGTAACTCGCCACGCCGATGGAAACCGATACCGAGCCGACGACCTCGCCGGTATCTCTGCGCTTGAGTTCTTTGCCGGCGATAGCCCGGCGGATGCTCTCCGCCACCGTGACCGCGTTGTCAATATTGGTCGAAGGCAGGAGCACGGCAAATTCCTCACCGCCGAAACGAGCGACCACATCTTTGCCCTTGAGGCTCTCGGTCAGTAGTTTCGCCACCATCTTGAGCACCTCGTCACCGATCAGGTGACCATGCGTATCGTTAAATTTCTTAAAGTGATCTACGTCTATCATCAGCAGACTGAGCGCCGTGCCGTGCTCTTCCGTGAAGGCAATCAACTCGTCGAGCATCTTATCGAGCGCCTTGCGGTTAAACAGGCCGGTTAAAAAATCCCGCTGCGCTTCGTTGGTGGCACGGATCAGGTGTTGCTTGAGTCCCTCGACCTCCTTGCGAGAAGCATCGAGGCGCTGGTGCATCTGCTCGCTGCTTTCCCTGAGCGCGCTGGCGGCGCGGATGATTTCCTGCGCCAGCACGGTGACATCCTGATCGGCGGCTTTTTCCAGTGTGCCGATATGCTCATTAATCTGGTCACGGTATTGCTGATTGTCACCGCTAAACGTATTCACCGCCGTCAGGATATCGGTCAGCAGCTTGCGCGCATCGGTTTTTCCATCGTTATGACCGGCTTCTTCATGAATAACGTATTTATTATAGAGGTAGTTGCTCATCCCCTCGTCGAATCTGACTCCTTGCTGTTCCGCCTTGTCGATTTCATCAACCAGCGCGAAGCTGGCGCAGGAGACATAATTGTACCAAAGCGCGTAGTTAATCGGCGTCGGGAAAATATCCCTTCTTTTGAGCTGCTTTATGGTTGTTTCAGCAAATTCGCAGGTTTGTGAGTAACTCGGCGCCGTCATGGGAACATATCTCCGGGTGGGGCGTGTCAGACTTCCTGTATCATACACGCTAATCCTGAACAGAATGCTAACAAAAATCGCTTATTTCAAGGGGTAAAAATAAAGTTGGGCCTAGTGTTAACATACTGCTTGTTTTTATTAATTTCTCCTTTATGGTCGGGAGAAGTTGAGGCAACGTTAACCTAGGAAAAATGCCATGGATGCGCAGTCCGCAGGCGAAACACGGCCAGATAGCGAAACATTACCAAAAATCAACCGCATTCCTCCGCAAGCGGAAGCGGAGGCGGCGACATCTTCCGTGACCGGCTCACCCGCCTTCAGACCCAGAATCCGCCGTGAGGAATGGGATGTAAAATTCGCCTTCGGGTTGATCATTCTGGTAGTGCTGGTTAATGTTTCCCTGACTTTCCTGCTGGGCAGTCACCAGCCGCCTGAGAAACTGGGCGAGTTGGCCCCATCCGCCGACATGCCGCCGGAGCATGTACCGGAAATCATTACCGGCAACGATGCCATGCCACCGCAACCACAGGATCGGGAAATAATCGTTCCTGTCACAACACAGGAAAAAAAGGGGGAAACCCAGACTTATATTTCAGTTGAACGCAAGCAATTGCTGCTGCGTCGGCTTTCCGCCGTGCCGGAGAGGGAAAATGCAGTGGAGCAGGATATAAAAAATGTTAGAAAACAAAAGACTTCTTCTGTTTTAAGAGAGAATGAAAAAGAACAACCGACACAGGGAGAGTATCAGCCATGAAACCTATCTATCGCTTATTCGTCATCTTTCTGCTTGCCCTGCCGCAAGCCGTCGCCGCCGGAGGTATCGGTATGGTAACCGGCCCTGAGACAGGTACGTACATCATGATGGGGCGCGATATCGCCACGGTCAGCAAAAATAGCGGCGCGGAAATCGAAGTCAAATCCTCCAGCGGCTCGCTGGAGAATATCGAACGGATTTCCCGGGCCGGGGAAAACGCCGGACTTGGTATTGTGCAATC
>JAKFYP010000058.1 GCA_021730835.1 Alphaproteobacteria bacterium | reverse complement strand
GCGTAAATCCCACGCGATGCCCGAACCGCGCAGCATCGGGCCGGAAAAGCCCCATGCCTGAGCTTCCTCGGCGCTGACGACGCCGATATCCACCGTGCGCTGCTTCCAGATACGGTTTTCCGTCAGCAGGGTTTCCACATCGTCAATAATCTGGAAAAATCCCTCACAGAAGCGGTACATCTCGGCTTCCATCCCCACCGGAATATCCTGATGCAGCCCGCCGGGGCGGATATAGGCCGAATGAAACCGCGCCCCCGAAGCCCGCTCGTAAAACTCAAGAATTTTCTCACGCTCCTCGAACATCCATAAGAGCGGCGTCATCGCCCCGACATCGAGCGCCTGCGTCGTCACGTTGAGCGTATGGTTGAGAATGCGGGTCAACTCGCAGAAAATCACCCGCAGATAGCGCGCCCGGAGCGGAATCTCGCAACCCAGCAGTTTTTCCACCGCCATCGAATAGCAATGCTCCAGCGACATCGGCGAGACATAATCCAGGCGATCCATATAGGGCAACGCCTGAAGATAGGTCTTATGCTCAATCAGTTTTTCCGTGCCACGATGCAGCAGGCCGATATGCGGATCGGCCCGCTCGACCACTTCGCCGTCCATCTCGAGCACGAGGCGCAGCACGCCATGCGCCGCCGGGTGCTGCGGCCCGAAATTCAGCGTCAGGTTCTTGATACTTACCTGTTCAGTCATGATCTAGTGCTCCACCGCATGTTCATCGGGATAACGACCGGTAACTTTCTTATAGAAAAATTCAGGCGCGATATCCGCATCGTTCGGCCAGACCAGCGTACCACGATCTACCGCAAAATAGCGAAAGAATTGCTGATTTTCCAGCGGAGCCAGCATCCCTTTCCAGTCACAGTCTCCTAAATCCGCCACGCCTTCAATCCCGTCATTAAAACGCAGGTGAATTTTATGATCACCCAGATATTTCGCCGCGATAACAGAAATCATTGCCGTTTACTCCAGCGGTTCAATCGGATCGAGCACCCCGTCTTCCCTTGCCCGTTCCCAGTTGCGAAGCAATTCGCCGCGATGCATATCTCTCCATTCCTCCACCATCCGCATGGCCCTGAGCGGCAGCTTGCCGCACATTTCATTGCCTTCAATAAAGAACGTCGCCATGTAATTCTGGTATTGCGCATGGAAATGAGGCCGCCCGTGCTCATTGAAATACATGAAAATGATGATTCCAAAAAACTCTGAAATCTTTGGCATAGATTACCCCGCTACCGCGACCCCAATATTCAGCACATAGTTTCCGATACCCGCTTGCTAGATAGTGTCGTCACCGATACTTCTACCTCTGATAGCGTATTTTAAGCAGCTTGTCACGATTCTGCGGCGTCAGTTGCAGATTCGGATGGTAGGCTTTCACGCATTGCGCGATATAATCCGCCCCGTGCCGGTATAACATTTCTTTCTGCTTTTGTTCGTCTGAGGGAATCTGCACCCCCTGATCGTGCCAGTAACGTATCAGCTTGTTTTCACACACAGACACCGCTGCCTTCACGGAAAGCGCCGCCAGCTTATCCTCGTTGAAATCGAACATGCTCTCGCCCTTTACCAGCGCGATTACCATAAAAGGGAGATAGAGGACGCTGAAAATAACCCACAACCGACAGACATAGCCGAATATCGTCCAGTTCAGGTTAAAGGCGCCGCGCCACATGGCAACGCACCAGAAAGGCACATAGAGCACCATGAAAATATCCGTAATCAGGGGAAATTTGGTAAGCGCGCCAAAGATAAACATGGGAATGGTCAGGAGGCATGGATAAAGCACTCCCCACAGCCAGAAAAGCTTCCACGCCCTTGGCTCGCCCCGCCATACACTATTGAGTAACGACATACTATCCCGCTTTCGGATTATTCCCTAGCCGCCTAACGCATGAAACCGGCGAATATAAAAATCCACCCCATCAACAGACTGAAGACAAAATAATACAAACCAATATACGGCGCGATATATTTCGCCGGTTTCCAGCCGGTATTGGCACGGCATTTGACAATAGCCGCCTTGGTATAGACGCCATGCAACGTAATCAGTGTGCCCATGACGACGATCAACAGAGCCGGAGGCATCGCCTCCGTTCGCCAGACATGTGACATTGCGAAAAAAAATCCCCATAACAAGCCAGCGCCCAACACTCCCCAAAGCCAAAACACCTTCCAAAGCGGCGTCTCGCCTTTTAAGGCGGATAACAAAAACGGCGTATGAGCTTGCATACCGTGCTCCGCGATTAGCTCGCCTTTTTCTCTTCCACCCGGTTGGTATTCATCTCGTAAGGAATGCCCTCCCACGGGCTGAGGAAGTCGAAGGTACGGAAAGCCTGCTGGAGTTGCACCGGCTCATAGACCACGCGCCGCTTTTCCGGGTCGTAGCGCACTTCGACGTAACCGGTCAGGGGGAAATCCTTGCGTTGCGGGTGGCCGTCAAAACCGTAATCGGTCAGGATACGGCGCAGATCGGGATTCCCGGCGAAAAACACGCCGTACATATCCCATGCCTCGCGCTCGAACCAGCCCGCCGCCGGAAACACCCCGACGATTGAGGGAACCGGCGTCACCTCATCGGTCGCCACCTTGACGCGGATACGCTGGTTGTGGCGCAGGCTGAGTAGCTGGTAGACCACGTCGAAACGCTCGCGGCGCTCAGGGTAATCCACCCCGGAAATATCCATCAGCAGGCGAAACAGGCAATTGCCGTCATCATGCAGGAATCCCATCACTTTAACGAGACCCTCGCGGCGCACATAGATACACAACTCATCTTTGTGCATCCGCACATCAAGCACGTCCCGCCCCAGCGTGTCCTTGATATAAAGTCCGAGTTCCTGAAGGGTTTCTTTCATGTTAGTTGCTCGTTGCGAGTTGCGAGTTGCGAGTATTAGCCACATTATCGGGGTTTCTGAGCTTTAATTTTAAACCGCTTAGCATTTTTTGAATTTCGGTCAGCGCCTGTATTAATCTGTATACATCTTTTTCCGATAGATAGGTCAATTCTTTTGAAAGAAGCAATTGCGTATGTAATTCCGCCGCCGATCCCAGAGCAATGCCAATAAATTGCAAAAATTCTCCTCGGGAATTTCTCGCGCATCCTTCTGCAATATTAGAGGGTATGGAAACGGCAGAGCGCCTTATCTGAGAAGTAAGTCCATATAACTCCTCACGTGGAAAGGCTTGAGTTACCAGATAAATTTGCTTACCAAGCTCAAGCGATTTTTGCCATACCTTCAAATCTTCGTAGCTTTTATTCACCGGCATATCTCTTGATACAAAAATGCGTGACTTCTCGCAACCCGCAACCCGCAACTGGCAACTATCTTTTCAGCTTCCCCTCCCGCCGGATTTTCTTCTGCAATTGCAGGATACCATACATCAGCGCTTCGGCGGTCGGAGGACAGCCGGGAACGTAAACATCCACCGGCACAATGCGATCACAGCCGCGCACCACGGAATAGGAATAATGATAATAGCCGCCACCATTGGCACAGCTTCCCATCGAAATCACATAACGCGGCTCAGCCATCTGGTCGTAGACCTTACGCAGGGCCGGGGCCATCTTGTTGCACAGCGTCCCGGCAACGATCATCACATCCGACTGGCGCGGGCTGGGGCGAAATACCACGCCGAAACGATCCATATCATAGCGCGAGGCGGCGGCCTGCATCATCTCAACCGCGCAGCAGGCCAGCCCGAACGTCATCGGCCAGAGCGAGCCGGTACGTGCCCAGTTGACCAGCTTATCGAGCCGGGCGACGACAAACCCCTTGTCCTGAAAGTCGCCCATGACGGTTTTCAGGAGCGCATCCTGATCGACGCCGGGGGGGAGGGGGGCG
>JAKFYP010000199.1 GCA_021730835.1 Alphaproteobacteria bacterium | reverse complement strand
GGGTGCTGGCCCATCCCGAGATAGTCGTTGCCGCACCAGATGACGATTTCCTTATGTTGGCTATGGCTCCACGCCATCGGGAAGCGTCCGGCGATACGCTCCAACTCATTGAAATACCGGTAGCGGCCTTCGGAACGCAACCGCCCGAGCGCATCGGAGAAATACCCTTCGTAATTAACGCGCTGTTTGGCGGATGCCGCCTTGCTCGCCTGCAATCCCATGATGCTCCCCTTCCGATTCTCTCCGCAGTAAAACATAATTAGCTATCAGACACAAGCCAAGCAGCCCGATTGCGCCAAGCTGATGCAACATGGCAAGCCCCAGTGGCACAACCAGCAACAAAGTAGCAATCCCGAGTAAAGTTTGTACCGTAACGGCACAAACCAATGCCATCGCCAGCGGGCGGAAGTGCCGTGTTCTCCATAAAGAGAGGCAGAGCGCGACAATCGCACCCGCTACAATAAACGCCGTCACCCGGTGCATGAATTGCACCGTGATAATATTTTCAAAAAAATTCCGCCATGCCGGATGCAGCACACCCATCCCTTCCGGTATCCACTGGCCGTCCATCAGCGGAAAGCTGTTGTAGGTCAGCCCGGCATCGAGTCCCGCCACCAATGCCCCGAGCACCATTTGCAATACCAGCAGGAAGGTAGTGAGGAGGGAGAGAGAAAAAAGATGATTGGAGGCTGGAGTCTGGAGGTTAGAATGCGTATGCCGTTCATGATTCCAATTTCCAATTATCCGACCTCTCTCTATTCCGATACGTAACACCGTCAGCACCAATCCCCCGAAGAGCAGCATGGCGAGAAGCAGATGCAACGCCAGCCGGTACGGACTGACACGGGGATCATCCACCAGCCCGCTGGCTACCATATACCAGCCCGCCGCTCCCTGCGCCCCGACCAGCAGGCTCAGTCCGGCCATCCGCCAGCCCAGCCAGCGCGGGATACGCCGCCGCGCAGCAAACCAGAGCAGCGGCAGTATGAAAACCATACCGGTAATGCGCCCGAGCAACCGGTGCACATACTCCAGAAAGAAAATACGTTTGAACCCGGCAAGATCCATGCCCGCGTTGACCTCGCGGTATTGCGGCGAAGCGCGGTAGGCATCGAACTGCTCCCGCCATGCCGCTTCGCTTAAGGGCGGCAGTGTCCCGCTAACCGGCTCCCAGCGCACGATGGAAAGCCCCGATTCGGTCAGCCGCGTCGCCCCGCCGATGGCGACCATGAGGACGACCAGCGTCAGGCAGGCTTTCAGCCAGAGGAGGAGGGGAGTGGAATAGGACATTCTTCAACTCTCATCTTTTTTTCAATAGATAATGGGCTTTTGAATCTCTGCTACGTTCTGTCACATACTCTAGTATTTCCATCTTCTATACCGACTGCAACGACACCTCCTTCATGAGAAGGGCCATTTCCAAAAGCGGATAAGCAAATAGCAAGCCCTTGTTTTTGTACTTTGGAAGATTTGCGATCATACCTTGTATCTTCACAGAGGCTGGAAAATAATTTAGGATCATTAGATTGGAAAATATAGTCAGGCGTATATAACGCCTCAATCTGTGTGGGCTGATCAATCCAATCTATGAGTGATAGCTGCTCAGTCATATGTACAACATATAGTATACTCGACGGTGGTCGAGTATACCACCTATAGTATAAGGCTTCACTTTTTACCCCATCAACTCCGGTAGCCAGCTTTCGTGTCGTTGCTTCAGTTCCGCAATCGCAACCGAACCGTGGCCTTCAATGTTCAGGGTGTCGCCGCCCGCCTCTCCGAGTGACAGGAGTGGCAGTCCGGTCTTGGCAGCGCGGGCAATGATGTTCTCCGCCTGCCCGGCTAAACACGCAAACACGTAGCGCGCCTGATCTTCACCGAAAGCAAAGGCATGCGCCGGAATATCGCCGGGGAAACAGATGGATGCGCCGCAATCGCCCGCCATGCACATTTCCGCCACCGCGACCAGCAGCCCCCCATCCGAGCAATCATGGCAGGCAGTGAGCAATCCTTCCCCAATCAGGGCGCGGATGAAATCACCATGCGCCCTTTCGGCTTTCAGATCGACCGGCGGCGGCGGGCCGTCCTCACTGCCGCAACATTCACGCAGGTAAAGCGACGCGCCAAGATGGCCTTTTGTTTCGCCGAGGAGGAAGAGAAGTTGCGAGTTGCCGGTTGCCGGTTGCGAGCCTGCCTCTCGCCACTCGTCACTGGCCACTAGCAACTGCATTCCCACCCGCTTATTCACATCCCCCAGCAGCCCGATGCCGCCGATAGCCGGGGTGGGAAGAATCCCCTTGCCGTTGGTCTCGTTATAGAGCGACACGTTGCCCGAGACGACCGGATAAGACAGCGCCTTGCAGGCCTCGGCCATGCCCTGAATGCACCCGACAAGCTGGCCCATGATTTCCGGCTTCTGCGGGTTGCCGAAATTCAGGCAGTTGGTAATGGCTATCGGCTCCGCACCCGTCGCCGTCAGATTACGCCAACTCTCCGCCACCGCCTGCTTTCCGCCCTCCACGGGGTCGGCGAAGCAGTAGCGCGGCGTGCAATCGGTGGTGATCGCCAGCGCTTTTTGCGTGCCGTGGATGCGCACGACGGCGGCGTCGCTGCCCGGTTTGACAATGGTATCGTTGCCTACCTGATGGTCGTATTGCTCCCATATCCAGCGCTTGCTGGCAAGGTCTGGACTTGAAAGCAATGCTTTCAAGTCAGTGACGAGTTGCGGGTTGCGAGTTGCGAGTATGTCTTCTTCCCGCCGCTCGCCACTCGTCACACACAACGCATATGGCCTGTCATAAACAGGAGCCTGCGAGGAAATCGGCGCAACCGGCATATCGGCCACCACTTCGCCGCCCATCTTCAATACCATCCGTCCGGTATCGGTTAAGCGGCCTACCGTGGCGAAATCAAGTTCCCATTTCTCGAAAATCGCCCGCGCCATCGCCTCACGCTCGGGCTTGACGACCATCAACATACGCTCCTGCGATTCGGACAGCATGATTTCATAGGCACTCATGCCCGCTTCGCGCTGCGGCACGGCATCCAGATTCAGTTCAATACCAAGCCCGCCCTTATCGGCCATCTCGAGCGATGAACAGGTCAGCCCCGCCGCGCCCATATCCTGTATGGCAATGATGGCATCGGTTTGCATTAGCTCAAGACATGCCTCAATCAGCAGCTTTTCGGTAAACGGGTCGCCGACCTGTACGGTCGGGCGTTTTTCCTCGGAGTCGTCTGAGAATTCGGTGGAAGCCATCGTTGCGCCGTGGATACCGTCACGCCCGGTCTTTGAGCCGACATAGATCACCGGGTTGCCGACCCCGGCGGCGGCGGAATAAAAGATTTTATCCTGATCGGCCAGCCCGACCGTCATGGCGTTGACGAGGATATTCCCGTTATAAGAGGGATGGAAATTGCACTCGCCACCCACGGTCGGCACGCCAACGCAATTGCCGTAAAACCCGATGCCGCTGACCACCCCCGAGATCAGCCGACGTGTTTTGGGATGATCCGGCGCGCCAAAGCGCAGCGCATTCATATTGGCAATGGGCCGCGCCCCCATCGTGAATACGTCGCGCAGGATACCCCCTACCCCGGTCGCCGCCCCCTGAAACGGCTCGATAAACGAGGGATGGTTGTGGCTTTCCATCTTGAAAATCGCCGCCTGCCCGTCACCGATATCAACCACCCCCGCATTCTCACCCGGGCCGCAAATGACTTTTTCGCCCTTTGTCGGCAGGGTAGCCAGCCATTTTCGCGTGGTTTTATAGGAGCAATGCTCGCTCCACATGACCGAGAAAATCCCGAGTTCAACCAGATTGGGCGTCCGCCCCATGATGGCGACGATTTTTTCATATTCTTCCGGCGTCAGGC
>JAKFYP010000113.1 GCA_021730835.1 Alphaproteobacteria bacterium | reverse complement strand
GGTTTTAGGTTACAGGTTTTAGGTTACAGGTTTTAGGTTACAGGTTTTAGGTTTAAAAAGAATCTGTACTCACGATACTTCGCTCCCCCCTTGAGGGGGAGCAGACGAAGCAAGGCCAAAGGCCGAAGCTGAGTCGTGGGGGGCAAGATTCAGGTTACAGGTTACAGGTTACAGGTTTTAGGTTTAAAAAGAATCTGTACTCACGATACTTCGCTCCCCCCTTGAGGGGGAGCAGACGAAGCAAGGCCGAAGGCCGTAGCTGAGTCGTGGGGGGCAAGATTCAGGTTACAGGTTACAGGTTTTAGGTTTAAAAAGAATCTGTACTCACGATACTTCGCTCCCCCCTTGAGGGAGAGCAGACGAAGCAAGGCTGAAGGCCGAAGCTGAGCGGTGGGGGGTATTTCACCCGCTACCCGGTTATCAACCGGAACACCGGATTTCATATGTCGGAACGCATGAAAGCAAAAATCTATATTACCCTGAAAAACGGCGTGCTCGATCCGCAAGGCAAGGCGACCTGTAACGCACTGCATCACCTTGGCTTCGAGGAAGTCGCCGAAGTCCGGCAGGGCAAATTCATCGAGGTGATGCTCGATGGCGATCCTGCCGCCGCCGAAGCCCGGCTGAAGGAAATGTGCGAAAAGCTCCTCGCCAATACGGTCATTGAGAATTATCGGGTTGAGGTAGGTTAAACTGCAAATTTCAAGCTATAGCCGATTTACTTGTGTGATTGCACATCAGTCACATCGGCTATCGCCCGCGACTGCGGGCGCGCCGCCTATGCAGTGTAGAGTTTATGCACAAGCATAAACTCAATCAGCTATACGTCTTGACAGGATTATTCTGATTAGGGCATAGAAAGCCCGGCTTTCAGCAATTTCCATTTTTTTAGCATAAACACTGGCTGCGCATGTGGCAGGTGCTTTTGCAATAGTTAAAAAATGGTAAATTATTTCTTGCCTTAGGGCAAAAAGTACGCTACAACCACCTTCGCACACGCAACAATCAATGCAAATCAAGTATATATGAACTGGGAGTACCAAAGAATGACGAAATATGACGTATGTATGCTGGGCATGGGGCCGGTGGGAACCGTATCGGGTTTGTGCTTTGCCAAACAGGGATTTCAGGTGATCGGGGTGGACATCAATCCCGAGCGCGTCGCCTCTTTCAATGAAGGCCGCGCCCCCTTCGCCGAGCCGGGGGTCAACGACCTCGTGCAGGAAACGCTGAAAATGGGCACGTTCCGCGCCACGGCGGACGCTAAAGACGCCATCTCCAACGCCCGCGTCGTCATGATCGCCGTCGGTACGCCGACGCCCGAGGAAACCGGTGAGCCGGATCTCTCGCAACTCGATGCGGTGGCCAAAACCATTGGCGAGTCCATCCGTGACGTGAAGCATATCCCGGTGATTGTTGTCCGCTCGACCGTTCCGCCGGGAACCATGCGCAACCGTATTGCCAAAATCGTTGCCGAGCATTCGGGCAAGAAAGCGGGGCAGGAATTTAATATCGGCTCCAACCCGGAATTTCTCCGCGAAGGCCGGGCCATCAAGGATTTTTTCCATACCGGACGCGTCGTCATTGGGGCGGACAGCCCGCACGCCGCCAGCGAGATTGAGCGCCTGTACAAGGATGTCGAAGGCAAGCGCGTCGTCGTATCGGTGGAATCGGCAGAATTCGCCAAATATGTGGATAACACCTGGCATGCCATCAAGGTGACCTTCGCCAACGAGATTGGCCGCGTCTGTCAGGCATTCGGCGGCACGCCGGAGGAAACCACCAGAATTTTTCTCGCCGACGACCAGCTCAACATTTCGCCCTATTATCTGCGTCCGGGCTTTGCCTTCGGCGGCTCCTGCCTGCCCAAGGATACACGTGGCATTCTGGCGCTGGCCCGCAAGAACGGTGCGAGCCTGCCGATGATCGCCGGGGTATTGCCCTCCAACGAGGAGCAGATTGATCAGGGCGTGGCGCGCATCATGCAGCACAAGCCGAAGAAAGTCGCCATCCTCGGTGCGGCGTTTAAAGAGCATGTAGACGATCTGCGCGAATCCCCCGCCCTGATGGTAGCGACCAAGCTGCTGGAGAAGGGCGTGGAAGTGGTCGGGCACGATCCGTTCTACGCCGTGGGTGAGGAACTCGCCCTGCCGCGCACGGATAAGAAGCTGAAAATCGTATCGCTTGATGAAGCGGTACAGCAGGCCGATGCGATTGCCCAGTTGCACAACATCGAGCCTTACAACAACGTCGCCAGAACGACCGCCAAGCCGGTTGAAAACCTGACGACGCTGCCGGTTGCCGATGCCCATGAAGCGCGGGCGACAAAAGCAGCCGCCAGCTAAAGCTAGATTTTACACCAAAAAAGCCCCGCTATCCGAAAGGGTAGCGGGGTTTTGTTTGCTTCTTGATTATCCACGATACTCCACTCCCCCCTTGGAGCACCCGCCTGCGGGGTGCTCCTCTTATAGGATGTACAGCACACCCCGCAAGCGGGTGCTGTACGGGGGAGTCGAAGAGCCGAGGATGCAATCCGAAGGCGATTCGGTGGGGGGGGATTGCTCTTATTATCCCCCCCACCGCTCAGCTTCGGCTTTCAGCCTTGCTTCGCGTGCTCCCCCTCAAGGGGGGAGCGAATCAGGATCCGAAAGGGTAGCGGGGTTTTGTTTGCTTTGACTTCAGAGGAATTAATAAATCACGATAATGCCCACCGCCGCGAGGGCAAGACCGGCAAGCGCAAGAATGGTAACAAATTCGTGCATGACATTGGGATTGTATTTGAACAGTTTTTTCATGGGGAACTCCTGTGGAAATTGCGGAATCGCCCTTTCCCTATAGCCTAAAACCGGCAAAAAATCAAGAACAGGACGCGAGCGTCAGCGGCGAATGATCCGCGCCGCCCGGTGTCACCTATACTCCGGTGGTAATTATCCTATTGTTTCTATATGTAATATTTATTCGACTCCTACACAAAACTGTAACAATACGCTGTTATACTAATTATTGGAGGAGTACGCATATTTAAGCCATGGCCAGCCAGAACACATCACTACTGGAGATGCGGGAATCCGAGATGAAAGCATACATCTCAGGTGTGCTCACCGATGCTTTCGACAAGAAAAAACAAGCCGGGCAAATTCCTGAGAAATATATTAATTTTGAGGGGGCGACAAAAAATGGACTTAAAGCTATCAGTAATAAAATTTCCGAATTTATACTGGGTAATAGAGACTCCTATAAACAGCAAATTACCAGCGGCGCAATGACGGCGGAGCAGGCCGCTACCGCTCTGGCAGCCGCCGCATACACCGAATTTTCTCCCAAAGTAAAGGATAAAGCTCCTGAGCTTGTAGGAATGTTTGGGGAAGCCATGGGCGCGGATGGCAGCGGGCGTCAGGTTCAATCCACACTCGGTTTTTCGCTGCGTGAAAACCTAACGAAAGACTTCGCCGCTCATGCCCAACAGGTCGCTCAGCAAAAGGCGGCGACAGCCAGAGAAACCGCCGAACGGGAGCGCGCCGCCACGGAAATCATCAATACCTACAACGGCAGTGTGGGCAATGCCGGTACGGCGGAGCAAGACATCGGCAAGCGCGACTCCAACCGGGTTGAGTATCTGATACGCCACCTCAACAGCGAAGCGAGCAAAACCGAGAAAGGCGGCAAAGAGATCATTCCCTCCGCACTGGAAGATGATGAGCCGGAAAAACTAATCGTCGGCACGGCGGCGCTAACACATGCGCTGCTGGAACAAAAACTGGCAACGATGGGGATCAAGCCGGGTGATAACATCACCTCCGCGCAAATTGGAGAGCTTCGCAACCATCTGAATACGGCGCTTCCCGCCGCGATTAAAGACCCGGCAAAGCGCCCGCAGACCGATC
>JAKFYP010000098.1 GCA_021730835.1 Alphaproteobacteria bacterium | reverse complement strand
GGCAACCCATAATCCGGGCAAGCGCCGGGAGGTGGCGGATTTGCTGGTTCCTCTGGGGCTGGAAGTGCTCGCGGCGGGCGATCTGGGGTTACCGGAGCCGGAGGAAAACGGCGATAGCTTCGAGGCCAATGCGCGGATCAAGGCGCTGGCGGCGGCGAAGGCGAGCGGGCATATGGCGCTGGCCGATGATTCCGGGCTGGCGGTGGATGCGCTGGGCGGCGCGCCGGGGATTTATTCCGCCCGCTGGGCCGGGGAATCTAAGGATTTTACGCTGGCAATGAAGCGTATCCGTGAGGAGATTGAAGCGAAAGGACGCAATCCCGAGGGGCAGGCGGCGCAATTCGTCTGTGCCCTGTCGCTGTGCTCTCCCGATGGAAATAGTCTGGAATTTACGGGGGTTATCCGAGGGGCACTGAGCTTCCCGCCACGCGGGGATAACGGCTTCGGCTACGACCCGATATTTATACCCGAAGGCCATCGCCGCACTTTCGCGCAAATGTCGGCGGATGAGAAAAAAACCCTCAGCCATCGCAGCCGGGCGTTTGCGGCGATGCTGGAGCATTACCGGCAAAAGGAGTCGGCATGAGGCTGCTGATGTTCGCCGCTTCGCACCGGGAGGCCTCGCTCAATCGCAAGCTGGCCGCCTGCTGCCTGTCCATCTTTGAAGGCATGGGATTATCGCCCGAACATCCCCCCTACGATGCGTTCGACCTGCCGTTATTCAATGACGCCGAGCGGCTGGCAGGGCGGATACCCGCAGTGCTGGAGCCGATCCGCCGGCGTTTTTTATCGGCTGATGGCGTGGTCATTGTCTCCCCGGAGTATAACGGCTCCATGCCCGGTTCCCTAAAGAACCTGATTGACTGGCTGTCGCATTATGCGCCGCCGCCGCTGGCCGGAAAGCCGGTGCTCCTGCTTTGCGCCAGCACGTCCAAACGCGGGGGCATCGTCGGGTTGACCCATCTGCGCCAGTCGCTTGAGAGCCTCAATGCCTATACTTTCCCGCGTCTATTTACGCTCGGTGAAGCAAATATGGCATTCGATGCGGATGGTCGCCTGCCTGAGCCGGTGATGCAAAAACTGGGCGCACTGATCGGGGAATATATCGCTTATTGCCGCAGGCTGACCGGGTAACGTTGCGCGATGCCGCAGCGAATGCAATAATGGGGTGGGCTATGGGTGATAGGCAATAGATAAAGGGCAAAAACACGAAGTATATCTCATCCCTCTCCCCCTCACTCCACCCCTCTCCCCCTCAAAAAAGGGAGAGAGGGAGATTGACCCCGCGAGCAAAGCGAGCGGCTGGTCAATCGGGTGAGGGAGAGGAAAAATAACCTTTGTTATCGTATTTCCGAATCAAATTAATTCGGAAATACGATAACAGGGCGCGACAGCACCCCCGCCGCCCATGCGGTGCAAGCCTGCGTGGCGTGTGAACGCCTGATTATTCTGAGAATCAGAATAATCAGAAAACACTATACACTCAAAAACCTGTAGCCGTATGCCCCGTCTTTTTCTCTTCCTGCTCTGCCTGCTGCTCTGGATGCCCGCCGCCCGGGCCGCCTATCCCGAGAGCGCGGCGGTGACTTCCGAACAAAGCAAGGCATGGCTGATCGGGGAGGGCGGCCATATCACGCCGGGTAAGCCCTATATGGCGGCGCTGGTCATCGAGATGAACCCGGGCTGGCATACCTACTGGATCAATCCCGGAGATACCGGCCTGCCGACCCTGATTCACTGGGATTTACCTGAAGGTTATAAGGCCGGGCCGATCCACTGGCCGACGCCTGAACGTATCCTCACCGGCACGATTGTCTCATTGGGCTATCACGGGCGGGTCGTGTTGCCGGTTCCCATCAGCCCGTCGGAGGAGGCCAAAGGGACGGCGCATCTGAGCGCAAAGGCGGAATGGCTGGCCTGCGCCGATATTTGTATCCGTGAAACCGGGGCTTTTGAACTGGATTTGCCTGTGGCCGATACGCCGCAAGAGCCGTTTAATCCACTGATAAAAGAAGGGCTTGATAACGTCCCGCAACTCTATAAAACGCCACTCGAATGGCAAGTGCAAGACGACGCCTACCAGATTATCGTGCCGCCTGAGCTGACCGATAACCGGATGGATTTCTTCCCGCTTGGTGATAGCGTCATGGGCAACGGCAAGCCCCGCTTTACTCCTGCCCGGGAAGGCAACACCCTCATCACCGTCGCCAAAGGCTATACGCCGGCCGGGGATACGCTGGAGGGCGTGCTGGTGAGCGGGCAGAAGGCCTATCTGATCTCGGCGTTACCTGCGCCTGCCGCAGTAACCGGGGATAGCCCGAACCTTACGCCGGATGCAGCGCAAGCCTCGCCTGCGATACCGCCGGATGCAAAACCGTCTGCGCCGTCACTCGGCCTGTTCTCCGCCCTGCTGTTTGCCCTGCTGGGCGGGCTGATCCTCAACGCCATGCCCTGCGTATTGCCGGTGCTGGCCCTCAAGCTGATGGCGCTGACCAAAAAAGCCGCCTCCTCGCGCCGGGAAGCCGCGCTGCACGGTGTTTTGTACGCGCTGGGGGTGGTTGCCAGTTTTGTCGCGCTCGGCGGGCTGCTGGTCGCGTTGCAGCATGGAGGCAAAGCGATTGGCTGGGGGTTCCAGTTGCAATCGCCGTCCTTCGTGATGTTTCTGGCTGCCGTCTTTACGCTGGCGGCGCTGAATTTCTCCGGCGTATTCAGCATACCTATGCTGTTTGGCCGTTTGGCCGCCCCCTCGGCGCAGGATAGCCGTAGCGGCAGTTTCCTCACCGGCACGCTGGCCGTGCTGGTCGCCACACCCTGCACCGTTCCCTTTATGGCCCCGGCGGTCGGCTACGGGCTAGGTTCCTCTCCCCTGCATGCCATGCTGGTGTTTTTATTCCTCGGGCTGGGGATGGCCCTGCCGTTCCTGCTGGTGGCGCTGTGGCCACGGGCGCTGGCCCTGCTGCCCCGACCGGGCGCGTGGATGGAGACCATGCGCCAGCTTTTCGCCTTCCCGCTTTACGGCGCGGCGATGTGGCTGCTCTGGCTGCTGGCCTCGCAAAACGGGTTGCTTTCGCTGGCTTTCGGTATGGCGGCGCTACTGTTTCTGGCAATGGCGGCATGGGTGGCCGGGCGGCGGCTGGGCCGCATGCGCATCGTGCTGCTGTTTTTCGCCTCGCTCTGGATGATGTATTCCGCGACGGCCCCCCGCCATGCCAGCGCACCGGCGATTGAGCCGTTCAGCCCGGCGCGACTGGAGGAGCTTCGCCGGGAAGGAAAGCCGGTATTCGTCAACGCCACCGCCGCATGGTGCTTAACCTGTAAATTCAACGAAATGAATACGCTGGGGCGAAGCAACGCCAAAGCCCTGTTCGAGCGCCGGGGCGTCGCCTACCTGCTGGCCGACTGGACGCGTCAGGACGGGGAGATAACCCGTTACCTGCAATCTTTCGGGCGACAGGGCGTGCCGATGTATGTATTCTATCCCCCGCAGGGCGAGCCGGTATTGCTGCCGCAATTTCTGACCTATGAGGCGCTGGAGCAGACGTTGGAGAGGTAATGCCGAATCGAGATCATTGCATAACCCGATTTTTTTTCAGAGAAGTAAAATGGTGCGCCCGGACGGTGAAAGTTCGAACCGGATTGAAAGCCTGCTCCATGCTTTGTAACATTACTAATACCGCATGAATTTAGTTGACATGTGATATAAAAACCTCTCGGAACCTGTTTAAAGTCTTTTTAAGAGAAGGACAAGGAAAGACAGGACGGTCATTTGCAGCGATGTGTTGAGTTTGCGCTCGCAGTTTTTCCAGAGCCTGCGGCATTTTTCCAACCATGCGAATGAGCGTTCGACCACCCATCGCTGGGGAATAACCGCGAAAGTATGAAGCTCGTTGCGCTTGGCGATTTCGACCGTG
>JAKFYP010000191.1 GCA_021730835.1 Alphaproteobacteria bacterium | reverse complement strand
TTTTTTCTCGTAAGTCGCCCATTGCGGCTCCTGCTTCGCCTCATCCCATGCCGTAACCTCCGTGCCGACGATATAGAGCTTGCCCGCGTTGACGATGTAAGCGCCCTGATCTTTGGAGAGCAATAACTTGCCGACTTCTCCTCCGGCAATGACCAGCGAGGCTTCCGGCGCGATGATTAGCGGGCGGCGCAGGATAAAGGTATCGCCTTTTTTCTCAAGATAATGAGCAAGCCCGAGGGCGGCAAGTTCGTCATGCAAAGAGGGTAAGTCGGCGACGCCCTCACTTAAATATAAAACTTCCGGCACGGGAGTCTGTTGCCACTCAAAAAAACTGGCTTTGCCGAATACCTCAAGGAATTTCTGGTTATAGACGTTCAGGTGATAGGGATTGCGGGCAAAACGAAACCGGGTGGTTGCGGGGACTTCCTGCCGCACGCGATCATCGTCGAGGGAAAGCCGTGCCAGCCGGTCAAGCTCAGGAATGGTCTCGCCCAGCGCGTTTTTCATTGGCTCGCGGATCAGAAGTTTATCATGGCGCTGCTCCACCATCTCAAGGGTTTTCTGCTCGAAATCCCGGGCCTCGGCTTCGGTGATGAATTGCTGCCCGGGATTGGGTTTCAGCATGCGCTGGCGCTGGGCTTCGCTCACCAGCTCCTTGTTTTTCTGGTCAAACAAACCATAGAAATCACTGTAGGCCGACTGGATTTCGGAAACTTCACGGTAAGTTTTGACGCGCAGGATCGCGTCCTGAATATGCCGTGCCGACTCGACCGATTTCTCAACGCGATGGCGTTTAACCAGATCAATCGCCATTTTTTTCCAAGTGTCATCGCGTATCTGGATGTCGGGAATGTTGGCGGCGGCGGCAAAGGCGCGCTTGTCGTCGCCGCGTGCGGTATAGGCCAGCGCAATCTGCCGCCAGACTTCCGAGCGCGGTTTGGGCGTCGTCATGGTTTTACTCCAGGCCTGCGCCTCGGCGATAAAATCAGCTTCGGCCAGCAGGGCGGCAACCGATGATAACGCTTCGGTACGCTCAGCCCCCTGAAGCGAACGTGCCGCCTTGAGCGCCTGCTCGAATTGAGCAATAGCGGTATCGCGGGCGTTTTCTCCGCCAGCCTGCTTCTCCGCCTTGCCGATAATCGCCATGCCTTTGGCCTGCATGGCCTTATCGCCGATTTGCGTGAGGATCTTGCGGGCATCCTTCAACTCGTTTTTCTCCGCATAGGCTTTCAGCGTAGCCAGCCGTGCCCGGTCGTATTTTTCACCTTTGAGGCCATGAAAACGATCCAGCAGGTCGGCGGCTTCAGCGGCGTAGCCCTGCTCCGCCAGTTTTTTTGCAACGTCAGCGGCGGCTTCACGGCGGATGCCATCCGGCCCTTTATCAAGCATTTCCAGTGTTTTGAGCGATTCCGCCGCGCCCTGCTCTCCGGCCTGTAATTCGGCGATAGCGGCAATAGCAGCCCAGCGTGGTTCGACATCCCGACCCGCTTTTTCCAGCATGGCGAACGCCTCCTCCAGCGCGCCATTTTCCGCATAACGCTTGGCGAGGCGCGCATAATGCTCACGCTGACGCTTTGGATCGTCAATCCGCTCCACCGCTTCACGCATCATCCGGTGGGCTTCTTCAACCCGTTTATCCATTTTCTCATCGCGCCAGTATTTTGAAATCTGGCCCCATGCTCCGGCCTGCCAGCCGCCATCGGTAATTGCTTCCGCCAGTTCCACGGCGCGGCTAATTTCCTTTTTCGCAAGCAATTCTTCGGCGAAACGGGCAAGGCGCTCGCTCTGGCTTTTGTCATTTTGTGCCAGCAGGGTGTCGCGGGAAATTGTATAGTTACCCTGTTTGCGGGCCTGTTGGTGGATACGCTCCAGTAACGGGGTACGTTCCGGGGCCGTCAGGGGCATCGCCATCGCATATAGCACCGCCTGCTCCATATTCCCCGCCGCCAGCGCATGGCCTGCCGCCTGCCCGAGCGGGCCGACCATTTTCTCAGGGGCAAGACCGGCGACTTCCAGCCAGACCGCATCGCCGCCCAGCGCCAGCCGCGTTGTGGAAATACGACGCAGGGCATCGGCCCGATGCCATAGCCCGAATACCTGTTGCTGCTCAGGGAAAAACTCCTCGCCATTGCTGCCCAGCACCGGCTTGCCACCCTTTTCCGCCAGCGCAATGGCCAGCAGGCCGTGGCGGGCGTAACCGGCTGCCCGATGATCCAGCGTATTAATGGCCTGCTCAGCTTCCCGCAGGGTTTTCAACCCGCCCATCATGTCGGATTTTGCAATCTGCTCCTGCGCGGTAATCAGGAGCGCCCAGACGCGCTTATGCGCATCCGGCAGGGCGTCGATCTGTTCTCTGGCCTCGCTGAACCGACCGGAGCCGATCAGGGAAGCAACCAGATTCAGCCGGATCAGCTCCTTGTCGATTCCCTGACCGATTTTATCAGCGGCAGGGTAGGAGAGAAGCTGTTTCCATAACGCAGCGGCGCTGGCCGGGTTACCGGCGGACTCAGCCTGCAAAAACAGCGCCCGTGCCTCGTCAATATCCGCTGCAAAACCCGGCAACGGGGTAGCCAGCAGCGCGGTGGCGGTCAGAACGACCAGCGCCCGCTTCCTGTAGATGCGAAGCATAAATTTATCCTCCCGAGTGGAATTTATCTGGCAGCTTCCTTGCCCTTGCGTGTGTCGATTCTTACTTCTACCGGATCGTCAATCGCCTCAACCGACAATTTTTCCTCCGGATCAATGATAATCACCGCCTTGCCGTTGAGATCCTGCCCGCGAGCGAGAATATCGGTTACTGTGCCCTTGCGGTAGGTGCTGTCCCCGGCATAGCTTAGCATGATTTCCTGACCTATGGCGACGCGCAGCGAATCCTCAAACGGTACGTATGCCTGTATATAAGGGCGGGCATCGAGCGAAGCCAGTTTGAGAATGGCATCGCCTTCGCGGGCACGGGTACCGTTATCGAACAGTTTTTCCTTAACGTAACAGTCGCAGGGGCTGTCAATGCTCACCAGATTACCGCTCTCGGAGAGAATGGTTGCCAGCGGTTGTCCGGCACGCACCTTGCTGTCAGGCGGCAGGTTGAGATAGGTCAGGCGTCCGCCCGAAGTAGCGATAACCGGCAGCAGGTCGGCGGTGACGACGGCGGTTGACGCCTTAATGACGAAAGCCCGTTCGTAAACGCTGGCGCCCAGATAAACCAGCAGCAGCAGGGTGACGACAACCACCAGCCCGCCGCTGGCTGTTTTTCCCATCCGGCGCTGCAGGCGCTGATAAGGCGACAATCCCTCCTCGGCAGCCGGAATCTTGCGCTTGACGGTGAAATTATTGCGCCCTGCTACGTCAATCAGGTCGCCTGCGGAGACTAACTCGCCGGAAATATAGGAGCTAACCATGAATTGCAGCAGCGACAGGCGGCGCTTGTCGAGATTAATGAACCGGCAGCCGACGCGTTTGCGGGCGCGGTCAATATAGCGAACCTCCATTTCCATCGGCACGGAAAAATCGAATCCGTCAAAGGCAAAACCGAGCTTCCCGTTGAGGATATTCCCGATCTCAATTTTAGCGCCCGAGGCGTTCATTTCCTCTTCCGAGGGATAGTCAATGCAGACGCCGCCGTTCGACCAGTCGATCGTCTCGAACCGGTTGCCGCCGATCTCGACGCTGGCGGGCAATTGCAGGCGCACATGCTGGCGCTGCACTTCCGCTTCATGGGCAATATTGAGTTGTTGCATGGTTTATCCTTTCATTTCCTTAAGTGTATGTATCCAGAATCCGGGTTCCGGCAAATTGATGATCCCGGTTACTGTTGCCAGTAACGTCAGGAAGATTCCGAAGGCAAAAACGTGCATATAAGACGAACTCATCCCGGCGAGGCGTTCCGCCCAACGGGTGCGCCCCGAGGACAGCACGGTGTTTTGCCGTGTCCATTTC
>JAKFYP010000034.1 GCA_021730835.1 Alphaproteobacteria bacterium | reverse complement strand
GTGCAAGGCCCATTCTTTTTCTAAAAAATCGAAAATCGGACGGCTTTCTGATTTTGCAGAATCTGGAAACGAAAAAATACGCCATCTGGCTAAACCTTCACTCTAAAAACAGTCGCTTTTCAAGAAAAATCCAGATTGAGAAAATGCTGGATATACGCACTGGGAAGGTGGAGTCCTTCCATAGCAACACAGGGGCTATTTTCCCGGTTGCATTCGGTGAGAGTTACCATTTCAGGGAGTTTATCAGTAAAGCGCGCCCCCAGTCCGCCAGGCTGTGCAAAACGGAAGCGGGAGATTACGAAATCCATGTCACATTTCTCTATGAGGCGGTTGCGATAAATCCGGAAACCATGCTGGGAGTTGATCGCGGCATTTATAATCTTGCCAGTCTTTGTGTGATGGACAGTAACGGCAATGTCATCACGCAGGAAAATATTGATGGTATGGACTTGCGTCATGTGCAACGCATTCACGAACGTCGTCAGCGTGAAATGCAAATGAAATCACGGCAGTATCGTTCGTCCAGCCGTCGTGCGATGGCTGACGAAGCAGTGCATCATGCCGCGAATCGTATTGCGGCTCTGGCGCTGGAGCATCATTCGCAGGTGGTGCTGGAGAATCTTTCGACACTGACCAACAGAGGCGGCAAACGCGGTCGCAGCAATTTCAACCGGCTGCTTAACAGGAGCCAATATGCGAAACTGGAGCGGACGCTGACCTATAAACTGGCTGTCCTTGGATTGCCTGCGCCTAAAACCGTCGCTGCCGCAGGAACGTCTCAAACCTGTCCCCGTTGCGGGCACTGGGCAAAAGAGAATCGCCTCAAAACCCGTTTGCCGGACGGCTCCTACAGAATGGACACCTTCCTGTGCGTAGAATGCACGTATCAGGAGGATGCCGATTTGAATGCGGCGCATGTGATCGGTTTGAAGAAAATGTGGCGGGAAGAGCTTCCGCCGCCCCAGCGAAAAAAACTGTCCAAAGAACTTGCGGACGAACATTCTTTCCCCTACTTTCTCCGTAGCCGTGCCGAAAGGCGCGGCGAGCGGCTCTGATACCTTCGGGAGCCGCTATCTGCCGGGAGCCGGACCAGACCCGCAGGGAAACTTGCGGTAACTCCCATGTGGATAGAACACCCTGGCGGAAAAAAGGAGTCAGCCATGCTGCTGAATTCTTGTCCTTCGGACAAAAATCCGCCGAAAAAACGGGATTTATGCGGGAATTTCAAATGCTTTCCTATGTATCCCCGCATAATGCCTTATTTTGGCGGGTGACCGGGGATCCCCCTCCGAGCGTAACCTTTTTTGGGGTGATTATATCGTTTGCAAACACACTGCCGCTCCCCCCTTGGAGCACCCGCTTGCGGGGTGCTCCTCTTGTAGGATGTACAGCATCCCGCAGGCGGGTGCTATGCGGGGGGAGCGGAGTATCGTGGGTAATCAGGTAATGTTATGTTATGAATTTTTTAGGGACTTCCGGTAAGCTGTGCTCACATCTCCCCAGACTCTCACCCTCTCTCAGGTATATCTTTCGGCGCTGACGCTGCGGCATTTCAGGAATTACGAAACGCTTGAACTGCATCCCGCGCCCGGGCTGATGATCCTCACCGGGCCGAACGGGGCGGGCAAGACCAACCTGCTTGAAGCTATTTCCCTGCTGACGCCGGGGCGGGGATTGCGGCAGGCGAAATTCTCCGAAATCGCCCGAAGCGGCAGTGAGGCGGGCTGGACGGTCGCCGCCACGGTAGCGCGGCAAGGGCAGGAGCACCGGCTGGGCACGTCGTTTCAGCCGGGAGGAATACAGGAGCGCCGCCGCGTGCGCATTAACGGCGATGAAGCGCGTTCGCAGGCGGCATTCTCAGCATATCTCTCCGCCGTCTGGCTCACCCCCGCCATGTGCCGGATGTTCTCGGAAGGCAATACGGTGCGCCGCCGCTTTCTTGACCGTCTGGTTTACGGTTTCGATCCGGCGCATGCTACGCGCATTCAGGCCTATGAGCACCATATGCGCGAGCGCAACCGGCTGCTGGCGGAGAGCAGGCCCGATCCGCTGTGGCTGATGGCGCTTGAGCGCAAAATGGCGGAATACAGCATGGCTATCGCGGCGGCGCGGCTGGATGCGCTGGGGCATCTCAATGGTGCGGCGGGGCAGGGCGAGGAAGGATTCCCATCTCTGCGGCTGGTTATTACCGGGCAGGCGGAGGAGGCGCTGGCGGAGGGTTTACGCTCGGTGGATGCCGAGGAGCGTCTGTTGCAGGCGCTTGCCGCTTCCCGCCTGCCGGATAGCCGCGCCGGACGGTCTTCCGTGGGAGCGCATAAGAGCCGCTTTGAGGTCTGGTTTTCGGATAAGGAGCGTGAGGCGGCGCATTGCTCGACCGGAGAGCAGAAGATTTTGCTGCTGGCCATTCTGCTGGCGCAGGTGCGGGCGCAAACGCACTGGCGCGGCACGGCCCCCCTGTTGCTGCTGGATGAAGTGGTGGCGCATCTCGACCGAAAGCGGCGCATGGCGCTGTTTACGGCTTTGGGTGATCTGGGTGCGCAATGCTGGATGACCGGCACGGATGCCGCCGACTTCGTATCCGGCGACACCCCGGCCCAACACTGGCGGGTGGAAGAGGGGAGGGTGATACAAGGGACTGACTGAACCCTATAGCCCTCATCGCTACCTCACAAAAGAAGGGGGAGGGAATGTCATGCCCAGCCTTACATGACCGCAAAACCTATCTGGCTGCATGATGTGGCATGTCTCTCAAATGCGCGAGCGCGGCCTCTTCTGTGGCGATGGTATGAATTGGCGTATCAAGGACAGGCTCATTTTTTTCATCCATTTGAAAGAGGTGAGCGATTTTATTATTTGTCGAAATAAGACGATTAATGGCTCGATCAATGCCCGTATTAATGGTATCGGAGTCGTAGCCCGGATATTTGCCGCGTGCATGCAGCAAAAGCTCGTTGTTGACGACAAGCAACTGGTTTGGCTGAAGACAAACACTGCTATACCGCTCGGTCTGTTCCAGCGCTGCATCAAAATAAGGATCCATTTCCCGGTGATCCTGATTTGCAAATGTGCTACATATAGCCGGTTTCAGGAGGGTATGAGTGTTATCAAGAGGATCGGTTATGGTTTCAAGTCGCGGAATGCACATATCTTTATTGTCGGATCGGACGCTTAAAGAGGGCCAGTAAACAGGCTCATTAAGCAGGTGGATAAAGTTATCCCGACATTGCTGCCTCTTTTCCTCGGAGGTATTTTCTCCCAAAGCAAGTGTTACCATGACATCAATAATTTCCTCGGGATGGGCAACAGCGGTAGGTACGTCAATGGTTTCGTCAACACGCGAGCCATGTAAAAAAATAAGCCCCAAAAAAAAAGCAACGCCACCATCGTGATGCAGGTCTTGTGGAATCACTCCGTCGATTGTTGATAAGGATTTTTGAGAAATTAAGCCGTTGCTATTCAGGAGATACTGCATACCGAGCAGGAAATAGGCATCTTCACCATTTTTCGGCATATTATCGAGCACGAAAGCAAGGTCACCCACTCCGGCATGCGCGCTGACAATCCGATCCAGTATCTCTTTGCCTTCATTGCTGTTGGTCAGTACGTCGGCAATGCGCTCGCCCACGACAGGTGCAATGTCGTTTGACAAAAGTTGCATGGGTGGTGAGCACAAATCGCTGTAATTTATACTTTTCATCAGATCCTCACCCGGCAACGCTGCCATGAAAGGGGCGAGGGCTTCGATCAGTTGATCGCGCAATGAGTCGGACAGGTGGTAATGAGGGATGCGCATGGTAAGATTAATATCAGGTAATAGCCAAAAAGTCAGTTTTTTTCACTAGTGTCCCAACGTTTGAGTTGAGAGTAGCGTAAGGCGGTTGGATTTTCTAGCATTTTTTGGATTTTTGATTTCCGACGATTTGATTTTGTTTTGGAAATCGGTGCAACTTCGGGTTTTTGCTC
>JAKFYP010000036.1 GCA_021730835.1 Alphaproteobacteria bacterium | reverse complement strand
TTGCGGGCCTGCGTCAGGCTGAGGATGGTCTCCACGACCGGGCGCAGCTCGGAAAGCTCCCGCGATAATTTACCGTATTCCGCGCCCGTAACCGATCCGGGGCGAGCCAGCGTGTCGTTGAGCTTGCTGTGTCGCGCAATCAGCGCATCGAGTTTTTCCTGAGGGATCATGGGATTAGAGGTTAGAGGTTAGAGGTTAGAGGTTAGAGGTTAGAGGTAATAACAATATTTTTGAGGGATCATTTTTACCGGATATTTGCTATCAGTTCCGCCCGCTTCACCGAAGCCTGCTCACCGGTTCGCAGGTTTTTCAGCCCGACCGTCCCCTGTGCCAGTTCATCCGGCCCGAGCATCACGGCAAAGCGCGCCCCGAGCGCATCGGCCTTTTTCAGCGCCTTGCCGATATTCCCCCGCGCAATGATCTCCGCCGCGATGCCGCCATCGCGTAGCTCCTCGGCCAGCGCCAGCGCCGCCTCGCCCATTGCCTCACCCAGCGGAATCACCGCCACCGGCGGCGATTTCCCGGGCAGCGCCACCCCGGCTTCATCCATCAGCAGGGCCAGCCGCTCCACACCTGCCGCCCAGCCGACACCGGGAATATCCGGCCCGCCCATAGCCTCGACCAGCCCGTTATAGCGCCCTCCCGCCAGCACGGTATTCTGCGCACCCAGCACCGAAGTCGTGACCTCGAATACGGTATGGGTGTAATAATCCAGTCCCCGCACCAGCCGGTCACTGACTTTATACGAAACCCCCAGCGAATCAAGCGCCCGCCGCACGCCGTCAAACCATGCGGCGGCGGCGTTGCTCAGGTAATCGGCGAGTATCGGCGCACCGGCAATCACTGCCCGATCCTCCGGCTGTTTGGAGTCAAGCACCCGCAGCGGATTTTTCACCAGCCGCACCCGGCTTTCCTCCGACAGGGAAGCAGTGTGGCGCTCCAGATAAGCCACCAGCGCGGCGCGGTAGGATTCCCGGCTTTCTCGGTCGCCCAGCGTATTGATCTCCAGCGCCAGCCCATCGCGAATACCGAGCGCCCCGAGCAGCCGCCAGCCGGAAGCGATGATTTCGGCGTCGCTCCAGGGGGCGTCCGCGCCGAGGATTTCCGCGCCGACCTGAAAAAACTGACGCTGGCGGCCTTTCTGCGGACGCTCATAGCGGAAAGCCGGGCCGTAGTAGAATGCCTTAAACGGCAATTGCTGGGTCAGCCCGGCGGTCAAAAACGCCCGCACCACGCTGGCGGTGAATTCCGGGCGCAGGGTGAGCGACTCCCCCCCCCGGTCGGTGAAAGTATAGGTTTCCTTGGTGATGACATCAGAAGTCTCTCCGAGCGTGCGGTGAAACACTTCCGAAAACTCGAAGACCGGTGGCTGCACTTCGCCGTAGCCATACAGCGCCGCCAGCGCCGCCGCCACATCGGCAATCTGGCGGTGACGGCGGGCGGCATCGCCCGTGAGATCGTGCGTCCCGCGCACCGGCTGGAGGAGTTTGTTCATGCTTTTACTCCCGATACGAAATGTTTTTTAACAATGCGAGCAACCGTTCATTGATGTAATAATTATATTTGCCGATTTTATGCTTACTGAGACCATTGCATAATAGCCGAATGATTGTCGGAATGGAAAGAGGGTGTTGTTTTGTGTCCGTCTGCGGCGGATTTTTTTTGATTTTATGGGTTGGTTTTTGTGGTTTGGGTGGATTTTTGGCGCAGTTAACTTGCGGTGACGGATTCCGGCAGGCCATAGCGTTCCTTATAGCTAACTACCTTTATGCTTGCGCATAAAGGTAGTACGCCGCATAGGCGGTGGCCCGCAGTCACGGACGATAGCCGATTTGATTGATGTCCAGACAAAAAGTAAATCGGCTATACAGACGCCGTTTTGATGTTGTGGTGCAGCGGGGAGGGGGAGGGCTGGCAGAGGCTTCGCCACGCATTGTCCTCGTCCGGGATCGGTCGGTTATTGCGCGTAGCGCTCCGCCTGACCTATCAGGTTATGGGCGGTGGCGGCGGGGAAGCGGAGGATCGGAACCCCGGCGGCACTGAGCATTTCCGCCGTCCAGTGATTGCAGGTGCGTAGCGCCGAATAAGCTCCGGCCCCGCGAAAAAAGTAGCTATCCCCGTATATACCGCGCCGCAGCGGGTATACGGCTTTTTGCCATGGCAGGCGGGCGTAGGAGGCTGAAAGCGCTACCTGTAGGCGATGCAAGCCGCTTGCCGTCACCGGAACGGAGACAATCTGAGACTCCGGGAAATAATAGGAGGGTGACGCATCAAGCCCGACCATATGCACCACGCTGGAAGTCGGTAACAGCAGAGCGCTTATGGCCAGCCCGGCGTTGATCGTTTCGGCCTGATAAAATCCCGCATCGCCCCAGCCGAACTCATAATATCCGGCACTGTCCGGAAAGTAGGCGACCTCGGGAATCAGGGTTGTTTCGATCTCCTTTGCCTCCAGAATAATACCGGTATGCCAGCCATGCTTGACGACATAGATATGATGCGCATAGTCCCGGGACGCAACCCGGTCACGGTAAGTCTGGCCGGATGGCATCCAGAAATACCAGCCGCCAAAGTAGAAAAATGCCCATATACCGACGATCAGGAGAAGTGCCAGCAGAGCAAAGCGCTTGTTCCGCATAAAAAACTGGTCAGTGCACGTCGGAGGAGGACTGGCAGCGGTGGATTTCATGCAGGACGGCCAGCCAGTATCCGGCCTCCTTCACGTCGCCGTTTTCCATCTTTTCCTTCATCTTCCGGTCGGCAATCACCTCAGCCTGCCTGCCATGCGCGGCGATAAGGCGTCCGGCTTCCCCGATAATATCTTTTTGTTTCTTGTGCATAGAATGTGTAGCGCAACGGTAGTCTCAGGATATATATTACTTTTTTTAAGCCCTATAAACAATAAATAACCTGCTGCGGGCTTTTTTTTGTTAACATCCCTTAATATCAGAAAATGTCACTGAACTGTCATTTGAAGCGGCAGTGTTTTTTCAGGATAATATCAGGTTGAGGGACACTGTCTGAAATCAGGTTATCGCTTGTACGAAAAACAACCTATAGCACAACGCAGCAAGCCCAATGCGGTGATTATCCGGGCCAACCCCGCCGATGAGTTGGCGTTTCTGGACTCCGTGCTTGGCGAGCGAAACTGGAGCGCCCTGATTCCCGCTTCTGCGCTGGCCGAGGGGCAGTCCTTCCGCGATATCGAGCGGCAACTCTCGGGCAAGCCTTTCGCCGCCAGCCGCATCGTCGGCGAGGATGGCGGCCCCGCCTTGCATTTACGCCATCTGGGAGCGCATAACGATCTCGATGTCAACCTTGACCAGCTTGGCTGGCTGGCGGGCATGCGCCATTCCCTGCAAAGCATCCCGGCAGGAGTGGAGACCGGTATCGAAAAAGCCGCCGATACATGGCATTATATGACGGGTGACAAGGCGCGGCTGTTCGCGTTTTTCTATATGCTCGGCGAGGCCAGCCTGACGCTCTCGGGGTTGTTCAATAAAAGCGGCGCGGAAACGGAAGAGTTGCTTGGTGAGATAAAGAAATTCGAGGGGCCGTTTTTTGAGCGCATGCAGCAGCGTATGGAGCGCTGGTGGGAAAAGCTGACGGCCAACAAAAAAGAGTCAACGGCGAATATCCTGCAGTCGCTTTACGGCCTGACCGGTCTGGCCCAGTCGTGGGGCATGATGCTGTATGCCAGTCACGGGCCGGAGACGCGCCTGAGCCAGTTAAACCATCAGGCAAAGACGCTGGAGAAGGCGGGTGAGAATCCGCTCGATATCAGCCGGTGGAAGGATGAAAACCCGTCGAAACTGCCTTTCCTCGGGCCGCTGGACGACATCATGCGCAAATACCCGATTCAGGCCGGGGCAGCGACGCAGGTGCTGGCGAATGTTTTTCTGGTCTCATCCAGCCTGCTTCAGTTGCAGATGAATAATGAGGCGCTGAAGCTGCATGAAATGGATGCGGGGAAACAA
>JAKFYP010000215.1 GCA_021730835.1 Alphaproteobacteria bacterium | reverse complement strand
ATGGTGACCACCAATATGTTCGGCGATATCCTCTCCGATTGCGCCGCCATGCTGACCGGATCGCTCGGCATGTTGCCCTCGGCCTCGCTCGGCGCGAAGGATAAGGATGGCAGAATTCCGGCGCTTTATGAGCCGGTGCACGGCTCGGCTCCCGATATCGCCGGGCAAAACAAGGCCAACCCGCTGGCAACCATTTTGTCGGTGGCGATGATGCTGCGTTACTCTTTTGCGATGGGCCGGGAAGCCGATCTGCTGGAGCACGCGGTGAGCCATGTGCTGGCTGAAGGATTCCGCACCGGTGACATCATGCAGCGCGGTTGCAGGCAAGTCTCAACCGATGAGATGGGCGAGGCGGTGCTTTCGGCGCTGAACAGCAACGCGGAGGCTTACGGGCTGGCGGCGTGAGGCCACTCTTTACGAATCTGACCAAACTTTCTTATGAGGAATACCATGAAACAGCTTATTTTCACTTTTGTCCTGATTGTCGTTGTTGCATCCGCCGCTACCGCCCAGACCGCGCCCGGAGGCATCAACCCTTACGCTAATATGCAGAATATGAAGCCGGAGGATATGCAGAATATGATGCAAAACGCACAGGCGATGCAGGCCTGTTTTGCCAAAATCGGCCCGGCGCCAATGCAATGGCTGCAAAAGGAAACACAGAAGATGAAAGCTGAGATTGTCGGGCTGTGTCAGGCGGGCAAGCGCGATGAGGCCATGAGCGCCGCCATTGAAAAAGGCAAGGCACTCTCTGAAAACGAGGAGATGAAAAAAATCATGGAATGCGGTCAAATGGCGCAGAGCATCATGGCGACCATGCCGTTTCGTGAATATGTGAAGCCACAGAACCCCAACAGTAAACCGGTGCATGTGTGCGAAGCGATGCTTCAGCCGGGGGCGCTGTAGACTCTGTAACCTTTACCCCGTAGGTATTTTTATGTCTTATCATCTTGCGGTCGTTGGCGCGACCGGCAATGTCGGCAGGGAAATCCTGCAAATCCTTGCGGAACGGAACTTTCCTGCCGCCAGTGTGACGGCGCTCGCTTCCAAAAATTCGGTGGGGCGGGAGGTAAGTTTCGGCGAGGAGCAAATCCTCAAGGTACAGGCGCTGGAGGATTTCGACTTCGCCCATACCGATATCGCCCTGTTCTCTCCCGGCGCATCGGTCTCGAAAATCCATGCGCCTCGGGCTGCCGAAGCCGGATGCGTGGTCATTGACAACACCTCGTATTTCCGCATGGACAAGGATATTCCGCTGGTCGTCCCTGAGGTCAACCCGCAGGCGCTGAAGGATTACCGCAAGCGCAATATCATCGCCAATCCCAACTGCTCAACCATGCAGATGGTCGTGGCGCTCAAGCCTCTGCACGACGCGGCGAAAATCAAGCGCATCGTAGTCTCGACCTACCAGTCAGTCTCCGGCTCGGGCAAGGAGGCGATGGACGAGCTTTACGATCAGACTAAGGCGCTGTTTATCCACGATCATCTGGAGCCGTCAAAATTCACCAAGCGTATCGCGTTTAACGTGATTCCGCATATTGACGTGTTCATGGAAGACGGCAGCACGAAAGAAGAATGGAAAATGGTGCAGGAGACGAAAAAAATCCTCGATCCCGGCATTGACGTAACGGCGACTTGTGTGCGCGTACCGGTCTTTGTCGGCCATAGCGAGGCGGTCAATATCGAGTTCGAGCAGCATCTGGAGGTGGATGAGGCCTGCGAATTGCTCTCGGAAGCGCCGGGCGTCGTGCTTTACGACCGCCGCGAGGACGGGGGCTATATCACCCCCGCCGAATGTGTCGGGGAAGATGCGGTGTATGTTTCGCGGGTGCGTAAGGATCCGACCTTGCGCAGTGGACTGAATTTATGGATTGTCTCGGATAATTTGCGCAAGGGCGCGGCGCTTAATGCCGTGCAGATCGCGGAAGCGTTAATCGCCGATTTTGGTCTTCAAGCGAAGGCAGCGTAATGTTGCGCCTCTTCATTTTATAGCATAAGACACAGCATCCCACAGGTGGATGCTGAACTCCTTTTATGACACAGCATCCCACAGGTGGATGCTGTGAGCGGCGGGCTTGCGTTGCAAGCCATAGTCATTCCGATTTTACAGGAAATTATAGAGTGGAATGACTATAAAGTAAATCGGCTATATCTCCCCACCGTCCTCGCGGGTAATGGCCAGCACGCAGGGGCGGGGCGGCTCGTCATCCTTAAAATACGGCCAGCGCGTTGAAGGGGCGTCATAGGTCGAATCATCCGGCCATTCCGCCGGATGTTGCACCGATAAAAACAGGGTTTTCCCATCCGGCGTAAAAGAAGGCCCGGTTACTTCCGCTCCCCGTGGCCCGGAGAAAAACAGGCGCGGCGCGCCCCGGCGCGGCCCATCCACTTCAGCGGCATAAAGCCCGTTATCTTTTCCCACTGCGCTGCCCTGTCCGTCGGTGGTGATCCAGAGTCGTCCTTTCGGATCGAACGCCAGGTTGTCGGGATTGGTCAGCCATCCATCCTTTGACGGCGGCGTGGGATAATATGCCCCGGATTTCTCATCCGAGGGATCCCCGCCCATGAGGAACATCTCCCAGCGAAACAGTCGCGCTCCGTGGTCGGGCTGGCCGTCCTTGTCCGGCGGGATCAGTTCGACGATATGGCCATACGGGTTGGCGGCGCGGGGATTGGCCGGATCGCGCTTTTTTCGCAGCGGGTTCTTGGTCATGGCGATGAAGACATGACCACTTTCGGGATGCACCTCAACATCTTCCGGACGATCCATCGGCGTTGCTCCCGCGAGGTCGGCGGCACGGCGCGTTTCGATGACCACATCGGCCTGCGAGAAAAAGCCGTTTTCCTCCGCGAGCTTGCCCTGCCCCCAGACCAGATCGAGCCATTCCATGCTGCCATCCTCGAAAAACCGGGCTACCGACAGCGTACCCTCATCCAGCAGCCCGTCATTCAGTTCGCGCACATCAGTGCGCACCGGATAGCGGCTGATGAACCGGTAGAGATACTCGAATTCCTCGTCGTCACCGGAATAGACCACCGCTTTGCCGCCGGGTGTCAGGGCACAGGTAGCGCTTTCATGCTTGAAGCGGCCCAGAGCCGTGCGTTTGACCGGTGAGCGCTCGGGGTGATACGGGTCAATTTCCACTACCCAGCCAAAGCGGTTCGGCTCATTTGGCTCCTTCGCCGGGTCAAAGCGCGGATCCATGCGATGCCAGGCATAGTAGCCCTGTTCTCCGACGCCGTAACGCTTGTGATTGGCAGTCTCAGGCCCTTCCTCTCCGGGTAGGGGCGCAAAAAACGTATCGAAATTCTCCTCACAGGTCAGCACCGTGCCCCATGGCGTCACCCCGCCCGCGCAATTTCCAAACGTGCCGAGAATCCGCACGCCGAGCGGATCCTCAGAGGTGCGCATCCGCGCATGCCCCGCCGCCGGGCCGCCGATGCGCATGGGGGTAGTACCTGTGATCCGCCGCGCATAAAGACTCGATTTCACCAGCGCCCACTGTTTTTCATAACGGTATAGCTCAAGGATACTGCATCCGAGCGCCTCCTGCTCAACGCGCATTTGCTTTTTCGTGACCGAGGTTTTTTCCTCACCGGGAGAGATATTAGGGAACATCAGAATAATGTTTGTATATTCATGATTTACAAATAATATTCCGCGTTCGGAATTATCGCTTCCGGCAGGTATGGGCAAAAACGCCGTGTAATCGTTATTATAGCCGAAGCGTTCGGCCTGTTGCCCGGGGGAGATTTTACCCTGCTGGTAGCGGGTTTTGCCGTCCAGCGCATCGCCCCAGCCAATCAACACGTCAGCCCGATAACCGGCGGCAATCGTATGGTGTTCGCTGGCCGTCTTGGCGATTTCCGGGAAAGTAAAGGCGGATGGCGTTGCGGCAGCCGGGTTTTTTCCGGGCGCGTTTTTGACACAGGCGGAGAGTATGCTGGAAGACAGCAGCGCCGCCATCCCTATCCTGCCGCCGGAGC
>JAKFYP010000230.1 GCA_021730835.1 Alphaproteobacteria bacterium | reverse complement strand
GGCACGCTTGCACGCTCAACGGGTTAAACAATCCGGTTGTGAGCGAACACAATTACGCCATTCGTGCCGGCGACAAGCTGACCCTGCCGACCAACGGGGAGTTGGCGGAAATCCGCAAAGAGATCGGGCAGGCTGGCGCACAAGCGCCGCAAGCCTCAGCGGCAGACCATCAAAGGATAGCCGCCGGTGGCACGGTAAAGGTGCAAAAAGGCGACTCGCTGGCGACCTATATGTTGGCTTTGGGTCTTAATCCAAGAGATGAGAAGGCTGTTGATCTTTTCGCGCATATGGTATCGCTCAATGGCGAAAGAAATCCGGTTGCGAAAGAAACCGGCTATAAAATAAAAATCGGGGATGTGGTCAGTTTGCCGACTCAGGCAAAAATAAACGAGATCAAAAACACTTCCGAGGCGGTTGTAGCGCCTCCGACTCCCGTTCTCGCCCAAGAAAAAGCGATGCAGAAATAGCCGCTACATTTGCGGCATGCGCTGGACGTATTCATTGAGGCGGCTGAGATCGAGCGGCATACGGATGCCATTGGCAGGCCGGATGGCCAGCCGCGCCGCCATTTCCGCCGATATGGCCGGATTTTCTCCGAACGAGCAGGATTGCGTTTCCCAAATATCATCGGTTCCGTTCGGATTCATCTGGCTCTCCTGAGGTGATTCTTCCTTCAGGGTAGCGCGAACAGATGAAAAAAATATGAATGTGAATAAGCCAGCGACTTACCCATGCGCGCCGCCGATCAGCGTCGGGCGGTGATTTTGCCATTGGAAAGCGCCTGCAATCCCCGTATATTGTCATTTCACTTTTGGATGATCCATGAAAATCGAAATGACAAGCTTGCGACCGCAAGCCCGCCGCTCATGCAGCGTATCTAATTTATTTTTTCTCTTTAGCGGTTTGCAGAAAAACGTTTTGGCGAGGAGATTTTCAGGCGTTTTTGCCCGCAGAACCGGAGTGTACGTGAAGGTACATGAGGATTTGAGGACAAAAACAACGACAAAATCACCCGTCAAAATAGTTTTTCCGCAGACTGTTAGAAAAAATAAATATAAACAATTATAGTTGCCGCCCTATGAAACGCGTCACCCGTATCCTGTTTACCCTCGCCTCCATCGGTTTTAGTCTGGGTATTGTGGGGTTTTTAGGACTATTGGCCGTGTTCCAGTATTTCGCCCATGACCTGCCCGATTACGGCAGGCTGGCCGGCTATCAGCCTGCGACGACCACCCGCGTTTATAGTAACGACGGCCAGCTTATCGCCGAATACGCCGAGGAAAAACGTATCTACCAGCCGCTTGATCGCATCCCGCGCCGGGTAATACAGGGTTTCCTTGCGGCGGAAGATCAGAATTTCTATCGGCACGGTGGCATAGACGCCAAAAGCATTATCCGGGCGGCATTGGAGAATCTCCAGAATCTGGGGGCTGACAACGCCAATCTGGTCGGCGGCTCGACAATTACGCAACAGGTGGTCAAAAACTTTCTGCTAACCCGGGAGCGTACCTTTTCCCGCAAGATCAAGGAGGCCATTCTGGCCTCGCGTATTACCAAAGCCTACAGTAAGGATCGTATCCTTGAGTTGTATCTCAATGAAATCTATCTCGGGCTGGGGGCATACGGCATCACCGCCGCCTCACAGATTTATTTCGGCAAGTCACCCGATGAACTGAGCACCGAGGAAATCGCTTTGCTGGCCGCCATGCCCAAGGGGCCAAGCGGACTCGATCCAAGGCGCTATCCCGAAAAGGCGCTGAGGCGGCGCAATGAATATGTGCTCCAGCGCATGTTCGAGGATGGCTATATCAACGAGGCGGAGATGGAGCGCGCCGCCGCCACGCCCATTACGCTCTACGATCCCGCCGGTGAGAACGTCACGCAAGCTCCCTATTTCGCCGAGGAGGTACGCAAGGAACTGGTGGAAAAATATGGCGAGGAAACCCTCAACGCAGGCGGGCTGTTCGTGCGCACCACGCTGATTCCCGAGTTGCAGGAGTTGGCGGATAGCTCGCTACGCCGCGCCCTGATCGAATACGACCGGCGGCATGGCTACCGGGGGCCGCTGGCACATCTGGAGACTATGGAAAACTGGGCCGTCCCGCTGGAGAAAATCGCCGCTAACACACCCGTCTACAAAGGTCAGCGCGTCGGGGTCGTGCGGGAGATGGATGCCAAAACCGCAAAGCTCGGCTTTCCCGATGCCGATGTTGGGGTGCTGGCGGTCGCCGATATGAAATGGGCACGGCTGATCGGCCCGGGCGGGCGCTGGGGGCCTGTTCCGGCCAAACCGGCGGATACACTGAAAATCGGCGATGTCGTGCTGGTCGAATCCATAGAGGAAAAGGAAAACACCTACCGGCTGCTGCAAATCCCGGCAGTCAACGGTGGCCTGATAATGCTCGATCCCCATACGGGCCGCGTGCTGGCGATGGCGGGGGGTTACAGCGCCCAGACCCAGTTCAACCGGGTCACGCAAGCCCTTCGTCAGCCCGGTTCGGCCTTCAAGCCTTTCGTCTATCTGACCGCAATGGAGCATGGCTTTACTCCGGCGACGATCGTGGTGGATGAGCCGGTTGAGATTTATCAGGGGCCGGGCCTGCCGCTATGGCGTCCGAAAAACTACGGCGGCGAGTATCTCGGCCCGGCGACGCTGCGCGTGGGGCTGGAGAAATCGCGCAATGTCATGACAGTGCGCCTCGCCCAGATGCTCGGTATCCAGCGTGTCGCCCGCGCCGCCAAACGCTTCGGTATTTACGATGACCCGCCCGCCAATTATTCCATGGTGCTCGGCGCGCTGGAGACTACCATGCTCAAACTGGCCAATGCGTATGGGATCATCGCCAACGGAGGCCTGAAAATCTCTCCGTCCTTTATTGAGCGCATTGACGACCGCAACGGCGTTACCCTCTACCGGCGCGATACGCGCCCCTGCACCGGTTGCGTGCTGGATGAGGAGCGCAATTCGGTTAACTATGTCACGCCTGTGCCGGAAGACAACCGCGAGCGTATCGTTGATCCGCGCATCGCCTATCAGGTCACCTCGCTCTTGCAGGGTGTCGTGCAGCGCGGCACGGCGGCCTCGGCGGCAAAACTCGGACTGCCGCTGGCCGGGAAGACCGGCACGACCAACGATAGCCGGGATGCGTGGTTTATGGGCTTTTCGCCCGATCTGGTCGTCGGGGTGTATGTCGGATTCGACCAGCCCAAAAACCTCGGCGGCAAGGAAACCGGTGGCCGGGTCGCCCTGCCCGCTTTTATTCAGGTGATGGAGCAGTTCTCCAAACATTATCAGGTGCGGGATTTTGATGTGCCGATGGGCGTCCAGATCGTCCCCGTAGACCGCTATACCGGAATGTCGCCCGCGCCGTGGGATACGCAAGCCAAAGTGATTTCCGAGGCGTTCATCTATGGCGGCTCGGTTTTTATCCCCAACGAAGAGCGTGATGAAGAAGGCATTGTGCCGGAATATGCTGACGGCATAGAACAGCCTCCCGCCGGGTATCAGCCGGGAGGCGGATGGGAAGGTGGCCTGCCGCCATGGCAAACCGGTCAGGAACAGCACCCGGCTACCGATGGCGTGCCTGTGCCCGATGGCGTGCCGGATGCCTATTCTTCGCCGTGGAATGCTTCTCCTACACTCAATCCAAATCAGGAACACCTTATCCCACGTTCGGGGCGAACGATTTACCCGTCAGACAAGCAACGACCTTCGCGTTACGGGCGACCTCAGCAACAGCGGCGCGTACCTGACGGTAACCTGCCGCCGGATGCCGTCCTTCCCCCTCGTGTCGTCGGCACGGGCGGGATTTACTGAGGATTAATTTATAGCCGATTCACTTTATGATGATACACAATGGGATGCTGTGCCGTAAAAGATGAGCATCCCACAGGTGGATGCTGGTTGCGCGTAAACCCAACCTGCGTTGGCATCCGGCATAATTACCCACCATCTTCTTTTAGTCACTCGCCACTTGCCGCTCGCTATAGCTAA
>JAKFYP010000033.1 GCA_021730835.1 Alphaproteobacteria bacterium | reverse complement strand
GCCGGGCATCCTCCCGGTGACCAATTTCAGCCAGCTCAAGCGTTTTGCCGCCGGGTGCGGTACGCAGATTCCCGTCTGGCTGTGCGGGTTGTTCGAGGGCATGGATGAGAATCCCGATATGCGCCATCTCATTGCCGCCTCGGTTGCCGCCGAGCAATGCCGCCTGCTCAGGGTCGCCGGGGTTGAGGAGTTCCATTTCTATACCCTAAACCGCGCCCGCCTGACTTATGCGATCTGCCATATTCTGGGTATTCGGGGGAAAGCGACCTGACCTTGCGCTTTCGTGGGGTTAGGAGTATGCTGATCCTATGTTCATCCAGACAGAGACAACGCCCAATCCGCTGACGCTGAAATTTTTGCCCGGCGTCCCGGTGATGGTATCGGGCACGCGGTTTTATACCGATGCCAAAACAGCGGAGGAATCGCCGCTGGCAGCTTCGCTGTTTCAGATCAGCGGCGTGACGGCCATTTTTCTTGGCTCGGATTTCATTACCGTCACCAAAGCGCAAGAAGCAGACTGGCCGGTGCTCAAAGCAGAATTGCTTCCTGCCATCATGGATTTTTTCGTCGGTGGTGGTGAAGTGCTTAAAATCGGTACGGCGCGGGTGGCGCGAGATGACAGCGATGACGACCAGATCGTCAGGGAAATCCGCGAGTTGATTGAAACCAGAGTGCGTCCGGCCGTGGCGATGGACGGCGGCGATATTGTTTTCCATTCTTTCGAGAACGGTATTGTGCGGCTGGAAATGCACGGCGCCTGCTCGGGTTGCCCAAGCTCCACCATGACGCTCAAGCAAGGCATTGAGAATATGCTCAAGCATTATATCCCGGAAGTGCAGGGAGTGGAGCCGGTCACCGGCTGACCGGAAAATTACTTTTCGGAGGAGCCGGTTGGCTTATTCGCAACGATACGGTTAATCCCCTGATTTACGCTCGTTTCTCGCGTACATCTCCAAGCCGCTCGCAGGCCTTGCGGATACGCGAGCAGGCGTTCTCCAGCGCTTTTTCCGAGGTCGCGTAGGAAATACGGAAATAACCTTCCATCCCGAAGGCCGAACCCATGACCGCCGCGACGTTAGCGTCTTCCAGCAGATACGCGCAAAAATCGGCATCCGTATGCAGCACCTGCCCGCCCGGCGTGGTTTTGCCCATCAGTTCGGCGCAGCGGGCAAAGATATAAAACGCGCCTTCGGGTGTCTGGCAGGACAGTCCGGGAATGGCATTGATCCATTTGACCACCTTATTGCGGCGCTCAAGAAAGGCGGCGCGCCATTCATCGAGAAAAGCGTGCTCGCCGTTGAGTGCGGCGACAGATGCCGCCTGACTGATCGAGCAGGGATTGGATGTTGAATGCGACTGAATATCGGTAATCGCGGCGATGATTTCTTTCGGCCCCCCGGCGTAGCCGATACGCCAGCCGGTCATGGAATAGGCCTTGGAGACGCCGTTGACCGTCACCGTGCGCCCGTAAAGTTTTGGCTCGACGGCGGCGATGGTGGTAAACTCGAACCCGTCATATACCAGATGCTCATAAATATCGTCCGAGAGGATCAGGACATGCGGATGGCGCAGCAGCACTTCCGCGATGGCTTTCAACTCATCACGCGAATAAGCCGCGCCGGTCGGGTTGGAAGGTGAATTGAGAATCAGCCATTTGGAGCGTTTGGTAATCGCTTTCTCCAGCGCTTCGGGCGAGAGCTTGAACCCGTGCGCTTCCGGGCAGGGAACGATTACCGGCACGCCCTCGGCTACCGCCACCATATCGGGATAGGAAACCCAGTACGGCGCGGGGATGATGACTTCATCCCCGGCATTGACCGTTGCCAGCAACGCGTTGAATAACACCTGCTTGGCCCCGCAACCAACGACGATCTGGTTTTTCTGGTAGTCCAGTCCGTTATCGCGTTTGAACTTGGTGATAACGGCTTCCTTCAGGGTGGGTGTGCCGCCGACCGGGGTATATTTGGTCTCGCCTCTGGCCAGCGCGGCAATCGCCGCCTGCTTGATATGCTCGGGCGTATCGAAATCCGGCTCGCCCGCGCCAAGGCCGATTACATCCAGCCCGGCGGCTTTCATCTCGGCGGCTTTGGCGGTGACGGTCAGCGTCGGGGAGGGCTTCACAGCAGCAAGGCGATTAGCGACCAGTGACATATTCATACTCCTTAAAAAAGGGAAACGCGCCAACCCCATAGCGCATGGCGCGGAATTTGCCAAGCCTTCGTTGCTTGCTCAATAGCCCCGGATGACCTCCAGCAGGGTGATATCGGCAATCACAACCTGTCCTTCAGGCAGCAGGGCGCGAATCGCCGCCAGCTTCTCACCTGGCTTTTCCGTAAGCGAGGCCAGAAACGCCGGAGGAATAAGCAAGGTTCGCGTTCCCCGGTCGCGCATGCCGATCAGCCCCCGATCCAGCCCGTAAAACAGGGCCGAATCACCCACGCGCAATTGCAGGCCTTCCGCGTTTTGCTCGCGGGAGTCATAAAAACGCTGGCCGTCCATACCCCACAACTCCAGATGCAGGCGCACGGCGTCACCACAATAGACCAGATTCTTTCCACCCGGGATAATGTCCACCGCCCTGAAAGCGATACTATCACGCGGCAGTTGCGGACGAACTTCTCCCAGCGTCACCTTGTAATGCAAAGCGGCATTGGCCGGCAGGTTCATTTTCTCCAGTGTTTCCTTATCCATCGCCGCCGCCGCCGCCACGATGATTTCACGCACGCCGCCTTCGCTCATGCCCGGTACGCCGATGGCCCAGGGATACGCTTCCTGCGGCATGCCCACCCGGATGGTCACCGGATCAGATGGCGCGGAGGTGTCCTCCAGCACGCGCCCCTCGCCATATGTGCCGCTGACGCGCAGCACCGCTTCTTGTCCGCACCAGACCGCCGGGCCGTTGCCTTTGATATCGCCGCCCAGCGAAACGCGTTTGTCGGTCGTGCCAATGGAAAGATCGGCCTCCTGACTGGCTCCCGGCGTACCGGTCGCCACCTCGTTGGCCCGGGGAATCACCAGCCGCTTATCCCCTTCGCCCGTGAAATGCAGGTAAGCCGCATAGGCAACGAACCCGATGACGATCCATTTCAGCCAGCCCGGATTCGGCGAATGCCGCCGCTCTTTTTTGCGCTTCAGGAGCATGCCCTGTCTTTACCTGTCATACGTTAAAGCGGAAATGGAATACGTCGCCGTCTTTCACCGGATAATCCTTGCCCTCGAGGCGTAGTTTCCCGGCTTCTTTCGCGCCCTGCTCTCCATTATGCGCGACATAGTCAGGATATGCAATCGTTTCCGCCCGGATGAACCCTTTCTCAAAATCGGTATGGATCACTCCTGCCGCTTGCGGAGCCAGCGCGCCCGAGCGCACCGTCCATGCCCGCGCCTCCTTCGGCCCGACGGTGAAAAACGTCAGCAGGCCGAGCAATTCATAGCCGCTTTGGATCACCCGTTTCAGGCCGGTTTCGCCCAATCCCAGCGCCGCGAGGAACTCCTGCTTCTCCGCCGCGTCGGCCAGCGCCGCTACCTCGGCCTCAATCTTCGCCGAGATCACCACGCAGGGCACGCCCTCGGTTTTGCATAGCGCCGCCACTTTATCCGAGAGCGCATTGCCGGTCGCCGCCGCCTCTTCCTCGACGTTGCAGATCACCATCACCGGCCTGGCGGTCAGCAACTGCAATTCGCGCAGGCGTTTTTCCTCATCCGGCGAGGCAGGCCGGAATTGCCGGGCCGGTTTACCCTCCGCCGCCAGCGCCAGCACCTTCTCCAGCACGGCGGCAAGTTCAATCGCCTCCTTGTCACCGCCGCGTATTTTGCGTGTCAGCCCGTCGCGGCGCTTCTCCAGACTCTCCAGATCGGCGAGGATCAGTTCCATCTCGATAGTCTCGCGGTCGCGCAGCGGATCAACGCTGCCCTCGACATGGGTGATGTCGTCATCCTCGAAGCAGCGCAGCACATAAGCGATGGCGTCCACCTCGCGGAATCCGCGAGGTGGACGCCATCGCT
>JAKFYP010000190.1 GCA_021730835.1 Alphaproteobacteria bacterium | reverse complement strand
TCGCCGCTTCATCTTCGACGATCAGAACGGATGTTTCCATAAGTTTACTCTCTCCCTGTCAGGCCGGGACGTCAATATATTACACTTCAGGAAATCACAGGAACCTTATTTTTTGATTAATGCTACCGTTTCCGTCATGCCGATGTCACATTTTCAGCCTGTCTGCCGCTTAATCGCCCGCCAGCCAATATCGCGGCGGCAGAAACCTTCGGGCCAGTCTATCGCATCGACAGCCCGGTATGCCGCCTGTTGCGCGGCGGCGACATCCCGGCCCAGCGCCGTGGCTCCCAGTACCCGCCCGCCGGTTGCCGTGATTTTTTCTCCTTCGGCGACTGTTCCGGCATGAAACACCACCACCCCCGGCATGGCGGCAGCGGCCTTCAGGTTGCGGATTTCCGAGCCTTTCTCATACACGTCGGGATAGCCCCTCGCCGCCAGGACCACGCACAACGCCGCTTCCGGGCGAAAGCGCGGCGGGGTGGCGGGCAGGTTACCGGCAGCGGCGGCGGCTAATATAGCCGCCAGATCGTCATCGAGCCGCACCATCAGGGCCTGCGTTTCGGGATCGCCAAAACGCACATTGAATTCAATGAGTTTCGGGCCGTCTCGAGTGATCATCAGCCCGGCGAACAACACGCCCTGAAACGGCATTCCCTCTGCCTTCATCCCGCGCATGGCGGGCAGGATGATGCGCTCCATCACCTGTCCCCGCAAGGCGGCGGTCATCATCGTGGCGGGGGAATAGGCTCCCATTCCGCCGGTATTGAGGCCTGTGTCACCGTCGCCGACCGCCTTGTGATCCTGTGCCGAGCCGAATTCCACGGCGTTATCCCCGTCGCACAGGGCAAAAAAGCTGACTTCCTCGCCCTCCATAAATTCCTCAATGACGATTGTGCGGCTGGCCTCACCGAATTTCCCGGCGAACATCTCGCGCACCGTGGCTTCAGCTTCGGCCCGATCCGGCGCGATGATAACGCCCTTGCCCGCCGCCAGCCCGTCTGCCTTGATGACAATGGGAAAGCGTTGCCCCTTCAGGTAGGCGATGGCCGAAGCCTCCTCTTCAAACCGCCCGTAGGCGGCAGTCGGGATATGGTATTTCGCGCATAAATCCTTGGTGAATCCCTTGGAGCTTTCCAGTTGCGCCGCTACCCGCGACGGGCCGAAAACAGCGATACCCGCCTCACGCAGCGCATCGGCCAGCCCATCAACCAGCGGTTGCTCCGGCCCGATGACCACGAGGTCTGCATGGTGTTTGCGGCAAAAGGCGATGATGGTGTCCGCACCCCCGAGGGTGACGCATTCGGCAACTTCGCGGATGCCGCCATTGCCCGGCGCGCACCAGATCTTCTCCATGCCGGGCGACTGGGCCAGCCGCCAGCAAAGAGCGTGCTCTCTGCCGCCCGAGCCGATGACGAGGATGCGGGATACGCCCATGCTCCCTAGCCGACGATTTCCGTATCGCTGAAGAAAAAGCGGATTTCAGCGGCGGCGTTTTCCGGGCTGTCGGAGCCGTGCACCGCGTTGCGCTCAATTCCTTCGCCGTAGAGCTTGCGGATGGTTCCGGCATCGGCCTTGGCCGGATCGGTCGCGCCCATCAACTCGCGGTTTTTCAGCACGGCGTTTTCACCTTCGAGCGCCTGCACCACGACCGGGCCGGAAATCATGTAATCCACCAACTCGCCGTAAAACGGGCGCTCTTTATGCACCGCGTAAAACTGCTCGGCCTGACGGCGGCTCAGGTGAATGCGCTTTTGCGCGATGATCCGAAGGCCGTTTTCCTCAAAAATACTGTTGATTTTTCCGGTCAGGTTGCGCTCGGTGGCATCCGGCTTAATGATCGAAAGCGTGCGTTGCTTTGCCATGATAATCCCTTCTTTTGTATCACTCCGGCGGCTTTACCCCATAGAAGGTGTTTTGGCAAGCCTTACGTCGCAGGAGTGAGGGCGCATGCACAAGTAATGCCGAAAAAATGGATCGGAACGCCTCCTGTTTCAGAGCGATTACGGCAGAGCGCGGCCCCTTCCGGCGTGTCATCCTCCGCGTTAGCATGGAATCAACCATGCACGACCATATCAGCCGCCTGCTCGCAGCGCGCAACCATAGCTTACGTACCCGATTTCCCTCTTTCATCGCCAGATGTTTTGAAACCGTCAACCCCGGTACGGAATATCTCTCCAACTGGCATATTGACCTGATTGCGGAATATCTTGAGGCAACCCGCCGCTCGGAAATCACCCGCCTGATTATCAACATGCCGCCGCGCTCGCTGAAATCGGTCTGCGTGTCGGTGGCGTGGCCCGCCTTTCTGCTCGGGCACGATCCGGCCATGCGCATTATGTGCGCCAGCTATGCCGCCGGTCTGGCGCTCCGCCATTCGCTGGATACACGGCTGATCATGGAAGAGCCGTGGTATCGCATGGCGTTTCCGCGAACGCGAATCGTGCCGGGCGAGAACCAGAAACATAAATTCGTGACAACGGAGCGGGGATTTCGCTTTGCCACTTCGGTGGGCGGCACGGCGACCGGGGAGGGCGGTGACGTGCTGGTGGTGGACGATCCGCTCAGCCCGATGCAGGCGGCGTCGCGCATCCGGCGGGAATCCGCCAATCGCTGGTTCGATCAGACTTTTGCCACGCGGCTTAATAACAAGCGGGACGGTCGTATCGTGCTGGTCATGCAGCGCCTGCACGCCGACGACCTGACCGGGCATTTGCTGGCCAAAGGCGGCTGGGAGCAATTGTTGCTTCCGGCTATTGCCGAGTCGCGCACGATCATTGATTTTGGTGATGTGCATGCAATCCGCGAGCCGGGGGATATTTTGCACCCCGGACGCGAGGGCAGGGAATTGCTGGAGCGGGCGCGGCGGGAGCTTGGAAGCTTTGCCTTTGCGGCGCAATATCAGCAGCAGCCCTTGCCCGAGGGCGGGGGGATGGTCGAGCCGCACTGGATCGGGCGCTATGACGCGCCGTTTTCAGGTGAGGGGGCCATCACCCAGAGCTGGGATACGGCGATCAAGGCGGGCGAAGCGCATGACGCCAGCGCCTGCCTGACCTTTTGCGAGCAGGAGGGAAGACATTATTTGCTGGATGCGCTGACGCTCAAAGCCGAATACCCGGCGCTGAAGCGCGCTGTGCTGGTTCAGGCCGAACGCTGGCAGCCGGAGTGCATCCTGATGGAAGACAAGGCCAGCGGGCAATCATTGTTGCAGGATTTGCGCCGTGAGTCGGCATTGCCGCTGGTAGCCGTGATGCCCAGGCGCGACAAGGTGACGCGCTTTGCGGCGGTGACTGCGCTGATTGAGGCGGGCAGGCTGGTATTGCCGAGGCAGGCGGCGTGGCTGGCGGCGTTTGAGGCGGAGCTGTTCGCGTTTCCCAATGCGCCGCATGACGATATGGTGGACGCGCTGAGCCAGTATCTGGGCCGGGTGCGGGGCCGGGGGGCGGGCATCGGGATACGGGTGTTGTGAAGTTACCTTGTTGCCGCCTGCCCCTGATTTGCACTTGGGGTAGGAGGAGCAAACGTCACAGAGCCATCTTTAAGTGCGGCGGCAAGCTCCGCGAAGCCTTTCATTCCCTTCAACTGATTTTCCAGATTGGGATTTCCGGCAACAACAGTCCTGATTTCATTGCCGTTGAATTCTGCGATTGCGGTTGCAGTATCAGGCCCTAACTTGCCGTCAATCTCTCCCGGGCTGTGTCCCGAAGCTGCCAGCGCCATCTGTCCCATCGCTACTTTCCCGTGGTTGCGGGGGTGATCCTTCATGTCCTCGATATAGTGTTTTGGGTCTTTCGTGACTTCGTTCTTCACTTCCTCCAGCCGTGCCAGCGTGCTCTCGGTGATTTTGCCGTCCGCCGGTTCGATGCCCGCCGCCCGCTGGAATTTTTTAACGGCGGCGGCGGTTTCCTTGCCGGGCAATCCGTCTACCTCGCCCGGATTGATCCCGAGCTTTTTGAGCATCTCCTGCGCCTTGCGCGTATCCTCATCGCCGCCGCCTCTTTCAATCTCTCCGGTTACCACCGGCAGGGGGGGAGGGGGTGGCGGCGGCGAGGCAGATGCTT
>JAKFYP010000155.1 GCA_021730835.1 Alphaproteobacteria bacterium | reverse complement strand
ATAATTCGCTTTTCCTTTATTTGATTTCGCGCTACGACCTAGGGCATGTAACCGGTCAGCATCCTGCGTGTGATTTTTGCCTTTGCCTTTGTTCTGGGGCTGATGCTGATACTTGCCTGGGCGTTACGGCGCTTCGGGGTGGAAAAACGCCTGCGCATGCGAGGGCCGGAGGAGCCGTGCCTGTCGCTGGCGGAAACATTTTACCTTGATTCACGTCACCGGATTGTGATTATCCGGCGCGGGAAAAAGCGGCATGTCATGCTGCTCGGCCAGCAAGGCTATCACCTGCTGGAGAGCTATGACGAGGAAGCGCACCATGCCGGTTAAAAAAATAGCGTTGCTGCTGGGATACTTCATCGGCCTCGTCCTGCTCGCCCACCCGGCGACGGCGCAAAGCATCTCAATGGATTTCGGCGGCACGCAAATCGGCGATAAATCCTCCACCGCCCGCATCATCCAGATTCTGCTGGTCATTACCGTTATCAGCCTCGCCCCGTCGCTGCTGATGATGGTGACTTCCTTTACCCGGATCATCGTCGTGCTGGCGCTGCTGCGCTCGGCGATGGGTACGCAGCAAACCCCGCCGAATCAGGTGTTGATCGCGCTGGCCCTGTTCATGACCGCGTTTATCATGACGCCGGTGTTTAAGGAATCCTATGAGAAAGGCATGCTGCCGCTGATACAGGAGGAAATTTCCGAGGAAGAAGCCATCCGCGAAGCCGCATTGCCCTTCCATAAATTCATGCTGACCCATGTGCGGGATAAAGACCTCGAGTTGTTCGCCGATATGTCGAAGGGCCTTGAGATGGAAGGGCCGGAAGATACGCCCTATCAGGTACTGATCCCGGCATTTATGATCAGCGAACTGCGCCGGGCGTTTGAAATCGGCTTCCTGCTGTTTGTGCCTTTCCTGATTATTGATATGCTGATCGCCTCAACCCTGATGTCAATGGGGATGATGATGTTGCCGCCGATTATCATTTCTCTGCCCTTCAAGTTGATTTTCTTTGTGCTGGTGGATGGCTGGTATATGGTCGCGGGCAGTCTGGTGCGAAGTTTCGGGGTATAAAGGAGTATCATGCGCACTATACCGGAAACTCTGCCGTCATCTGATTTTTTAAGGGAATTTCCCGACCAGCAATCGCTGGCGCAACAACTGGCCGACGATGTCGCCCTCTGGCTGGCGGAGGGAATAAACCGGCGCGGCAAAGCAAGTCTGGTGGTTTCAGGCGGCTCTACCCCCAAACCATTCTTTGAAGTTTTGCGGAAGAAAGACCTGCCGTGGGAGAAAGTATACGTCACCCTCGCCGATGAACGCTGGGTTCCGGCGGGCTCCCCCGACAGCACGGAAAAGCTGGTGCGCGAGCATTTACTCAATGACCGGATGCAATTCGTGCCGCTTTATAACGGAGCCGCCAGCGCCCGCGAAGCCGAAGCAGCCATTGAGCAGCGCCTTGCCGCTATGCCGCGCCCGTTCGACGCGGTGATTCTGGGCATGGGCGAGGACGGCCATACCGCTTCGCTGTTTCCGGGCCATCCGGCGCTTGAAGAAGGGTTAACCACAAAAAAACTATGCCTTGCCGTTGAAGATTCTCCCAAGCCCCCGCCGGAGCGCATGACCCTGAGCGCCCATGCGCTGGAATCCGGCAAGCGCGTTGTTATCCATATCACCGGGGAAGAAAAGCGGGGTTTATTGAGCCGTATTATTGAATCTCAAGCTGCCTCTGCTCTTCCAATAGCGCGCTTTATTAATGTTAAGAAAGGCAGTTTTTTTATTTTTTGGTCAGCGTAGCAAAAACAGCAATCTGTATTATATGGGTTTTTTGTTTGGCATTTTTATATATTTTTATTTTCTATTAATCATTCCTTATATTGTTTGCAGCATAATTGTTAATATGCAGCTCAGATATATCCAATCGCTTCTATTAAGAAATTCGGGTTTTTCAATATTTGAACTATCCGTTGTATTGGTCGTGGTTGCCGCCATTTCCGGCATTTCGCTTACTGCCGGCAAAACAACCATGGATGTGTCCGACATCCGAAATACCAAAACAAAGCTTGGGTTGATTAAGGAATCCCTGAATCTTTATAAAAACAAACATGGGCTGTATCCCTGCCCGGCCATCGCAACCGAAACAAAGGCCGATGCGAACTATGGCAAGGAAGAGGTTGATTGCACCTCCGTCAATTCGCATATTACCGGTGCAGTACCGTTTAAAACGCTCGGCATGAATGAAGATTCCTCCTACGATAGCTGGAACAACAAGATTGCCTATACGGTTGACATCGCTTTTACAGAAATCTCTCCCTCTACACAGGGAAGAATCTCGATACAGGATCGTGGTGGCAGCGAAATCACTGCCTCTCCAATATTCGGGAAAGCAACTTTCGCACTCATCAGTTACGGTCCAAATAGCAACGGCGCCTATAGTCGCACGGGGACAATAAACAACGCTTGCGACAATAATCTGTCCGATAGCGAGAATTGCGATAATGACGGTACTTTCATGGATGCCCGCACCACCTCCGGGGATATCACTGCCAATTTCAATGATGACCTGATTTCTTGGGAAACCGAGAATCATATCCCTCCCGCCCCTCCTGCTTCAGCATTGCCGGATGAGCGGCTCGCGGTTGGCCTCGGTCATGCTTGCATTATCGCAAATGATGCCGAAGACGGGGAAATCTGGTGCTGGGGCTACAACGCTTCCGGGCAAACCGGAGGCGGGGATTACGATCTCGTTGAGTACGCACCGGTCAAGGCAATTGGCATCTCAAACGTTACACAGTTGCACGCGGGTGGAGCGCATACCTGCGCTCTCAAAACCGATACAAGTGTCTGGTGCTGGGGAGCTAATCAGTATGGCCAGTCGGGATTGGGCGCTGCGATGGCACGGATACATAGCCCGACGGCTGTGCCGGGAATGACCGGAGTCGCAAAAATATTCGGCGGCCACTGGGCGACATGCGCCCTGAAAATCGACGGCAGCGTCTGGTGCTGGGGAATAGGGCTGGACGGGATTCGCCCGAAGGCGTGGACGGCGCTATATACGCCAACCCTGCTCGCCGCCGTTACGGACGCTAAAACGATTGCAATGGGCTGGTATCACTTCTGTTATACAAAGAATGCGGACGGAAGCGTCTGGTGCTGGGGGGATAATCAATATGGGCAGATGGGTAATGCGATGAATCCGGTTGAACCGGTTCCCGTGCAGATTTCAGGGCTTAGCAACGTCACCGGCCTTACGGCAGGTTCCGGCCATGTATGCGCATTGAAAAATGACAATACTGTGGAGTGCTGGGGGCGTGGTATTGACGGAGAGTTAGGAAACGGCGCCAATAACAACGAGACCGCTCCGGTAACGGTAACCGGCCTTGGCGACGCAGTAAAGATTTCTGCATATTCCACTCACACCTGCGCCACCAGACAGGATAGCAGTGCCGTATGCTGGGGAGCCGGTGATTTCGGGATGCTTGGCAACGGCGACATAGTTTCGCAAAACACGCCGGTTCCGGTGGCCGGGTTGGTCGGTCTGAATCAGGTTAAAGCAGGCGCGTGGAGCACATGCGCCGAAAAGGCGGATGACACCTTCTGGTGCTGGGGCGGCGGCATGTTCGCAAAACTCGGCGATGGCGACACGGACGATGAACTAACGCCGGTACAGGTACAGGGATTGCCGTGAGTGGAAATATCGGATTATTAACCTATGATTAACAAAAATACCGTAAAATAGTTAATAAATAAAGGTACATCAATGAAACAGCGTTCACACAAAACATCCGGATTTTCATTGCTTGAATTATCCACGGTGATCGTGGTGATTGCGGCGGTAACAGGACTGTCACTCACGGTGGGAAAAACCACCCTTGACGTCGCCGACGTACAAAACACGAAAGTCAATCTGGAGCAAATCCGACAGGCGCTGAATCTCTACCAGAAGAAATATGGCCGATACCCCTGTCCCTCCATACTTGGAGATACCGCCGCCGACACAACTTACGGCATGGAAGAAGCCGGATGCTCTTCCGCCGACCCGGCTATCATCGGTGCGGTTCCGTTTAAGACAATCGGGCTGGGTGAGGACTGTC
>JAKFYP010000202.1 GCA_021730835.1 Alphaproteobacteria bacterium | reverse complement strand
ATCCCCCTGCCCGTGCCGTGGCCCTGACTCATGGCGTTTTCAACGAATTTTCCGGCAATGTTCAAACCAGCCGACGCCAGCCGCTTCACCGTATCCCGCGCATCCTCGTAGACCGCCAGTTGCCCGGTCGCCACATTCATGCCCGCCGCGTCAATCGCCGCGATTTCCCTGTCAAACGCGGCAATCGCTCCGCTGATGGTTTTCGTTGCCTGAGCAATCTCCTGCGGCTTGGGGCGTTTGCGCGACAGCAGGTTCATCATCGCCTGCCGCAACCCGTCATGCTCCAGATGATCGGCCAAACGCAATACCTCGCCAACGGAGATTTCGCCCTTCGCCAGCTTATCGAGCACGTCTTTAAGCTGATGGCAATCCTCCACCAGCGTATTGATCTCTTCCGTGCGGGCGGTACTGTTCATATCGGCAATCTCCGCAAAGATCGCTACATATAACACCGTGTAATCCCTGTAATACTGCGACAGCGCCAGCCGGATATCGCCGCCGGGACGCGGATGCGCCGAAAGCGGGGAGTCGGAGGCCGCTACCCCGGTATGCGGCGATAAATGCTGCTCGCCGCGCCCGGCATGCAGCGGCTTGGTCTGAATCGCCCGGAGCATGCCGATGTCCCATGCCAGCCGCTCCACCGACAGGCGGCTTTGCTTGCCGTAAATATCCTCGCCGGAAGTCAGGGCACGCACCGCATCGTGGAAATACTCAATGCGCGGACGATAATCGCCCTCGGCCCCCATGATGCCGTGTTCCGCCTCAATAGCGCGGATTTCCTCGAAATGCCGGGTCATCACCGGCAGCAAGGCTTCCGCTTTTGCTTTATTTGCCACCATAGCGCGTCTATAGAGATTCCACCTTATGCAGACAAGCCCCATTTATACCATATCTGAAGCCGCCCCGCATCCACTGGCTGTGTATATCCACTGGCCGTTTTGCAAGGCCAAATGCCCGTATTGCGATTTTAACAGCCATGTGCGCGAACAGGTTGACCAGCAACACTGGCGCAACGCCCTGCTGGCGGAGATGGATTACATGGCCGGGTTGCAGGGCGACGGGTTTATGGTTGAGAGTATTTTTTTCGGCGGCGGCACGCCCTCTCTGATGCCGCCTGAGACTGTCGCCGCGCTGATTAAAGCCGTGCGGGGGCGCTGGCCGGTCAGCGAACGGGTCGAAATCACGCTGGAAGCCAACCCCACTTCAAGCGAGGCAGAAAAATTCTCTGCTTTCCGCGCCGCCGGGGTCAACCGCCTGTCGCTGGGTGTGCAGGCCCTGCGCCCGGAAGCGCTGGCGTTTCTGGGCCGCGAGCATCATGTTGGCGAAGCGCTGGCGGCACTGGAGATGACGGCTGAAATATTCCCCCGCTATTCCTTCGATCTGATCTATGCCCGCCCCGGTCAGACGCCAGAGCAATGGCGGGAGGAACTCAGCGAAGCGCTGCAACTGGCCGGATCGCATCTGTCGCTGTACCAGCTCACGATTGAACCGCAAACCCCGTTTGAGCGCTTCCACCGCGCCGGGGATTTTACCCTGCCCGAAGAAGACGATGCGGCGGCGATGTATCGCCTGAGCGAAGAACTCTGCGCGCAGCAAGGACTCCGCGCTTACGAAATATCCAATTATGCCGCGCCGGGTGAGGCATCGCGCCATAACCTCGCCTATTGGCGGGGGATACCTTATCTCGGCATCGGCCCCGGTGCGCATGGGCGACTGCGTACCGATAGCGGATGGCAGGCCACCTCGACCATCAAAAGCCCCGAGCGCTGGCTGGCGCAGGTTCAGCGCGAAGGTCACGGGCTGGAAACCAGCACCGTGCTGACGCCGCAGGAACGGGCCGAAGAACTGATTTTAAGCGGGCTGCGGCTGGGGGAAGGCATTGCCTGTGAGTCGTTTACGGCGGCCACCGGCCTGATGCTACAGGATTGTATCAGCCCGACCGCCGCCGCGCATCTGAGCGAACTGGGGCTGCTGGCGCAAACCCCGGCTCATCTATGCGTCAGTCCGCAGGGGCGGCTATTGCTCGATAGCATCCTCTGCTATTTACTGTCTTTTCATCCTTCGCGGATAGCCAGAAAGTGATTTATACCCGCCGTTCAACCATGAGTTTTTTGGTTTCAGCGATGGCCAGCGCCGGATTCAGGCCTTTCGGACAGGTTTTGGTGCAGTTCATGATGGTATGGCAGCGGTAGAGCTTGAACGGGTCTTCCAGATTATCCAGCCGCTCGCCGGTCATCTCATCGCGGGAATCCGATATCCAGCGATAGGCCTGCAACAACACCGCCGGGCCAAGGTAACGGTCAGGATTCCACCAGTAACTCGGGCAGGAAGTCGAGCAGCAGAAACATAAGATACATTCATACAGCCCGTCGAGCCGCTCGCGGTCTTCGGGCGATTGCAGGCGTTCCTTCGACGGGTTGGGGCTTTGCGTCTGAAGCCACGGCTGAATCGAGGCGTATTGCGCGTAAATATGGGTCAGGTCGGGTACGAGGTCTTTGACCACGCCCATATGCGGCAGCGGGTAGATTTTTACCGCGCCCTTGATATCCTCAATCGGCTTGGTGCAGGCCAGCGTGTTGGTTCCGTCAATATTCATGGCGCAGGAACCGCAGATACCCTCGCGGCAGGAGCGGCGGAAGGTCAGTGTCGGGTCTGTCTCATCCTTGACCTTGATGATTGCATCCAGCACCATCGGCCCGCAATTCTCCAGATCCACCTCATAGCGATCCATACGCGGATTCTGCGGCGTGCCGTTTTCGTCGCGGTCTTCGGGATCCCAGCGGTAAATCTCGAACACCTTCACCCGGCGCGCTCCCTCGGCGGCCCGATAGGTTCTGCCTTTCCCGATGCGGGAGTTTTTAGGAAGCCTGAATTGTGCCATGATATATGCCCCGAAAACGCTATAATGTATTCTGAGGCGACAGAAAAGCGCAATCCAGCATTTTTCAATATTCAGGGAGATGACGGCATTTATTTTTAGCGACTGTCTCGCCGCCGCCGCCGGATACGAAACCGCAATAGCGTTAACTGTTGTTTCTAAAATAAAAAACAATAGTCATAAATCTGTCACATTCATGTGATATTATAGGTACTGTCATTGCTTAATATTTAACAAAAAGAGGAGGATTTTATGTCAGGTTGCGGTGATGCAAAAGATCATGGAAATGGAGAAATGTCGCTCATAGATGGTCAAATCACTGATACGTCAGATGCCAGAAGGAATGTGCTCACTAAGTCTATAAATGTGCCGATTCAGGATACTTCGCAAATCAAAGTGATGCAATTGCCAGCGCCGGAGATGTTTGCTATGCATAAGTGTTTGAATAGTGATGTAGAACTGACAGTAAAAGTTCCTAAAACAAAAATGCGTGAATTGCTAGACGCTAGTGGAGAAAAACTAGCGTTTCAGTCTGTAATCTGGGATTTCAATGGGAATAAAGACAACCCTAATATGCCGGTTTTCGGGAAAGAGGTAGATTTTTCGTCGGTAAATGATGCGGAAGGAAAGCAAGTGATAGATCCGCAAGGAAACTTAACTTTTAAGGCAATAGTCTCCTTTGCCGATGCCAATGCTATCAAAAGAGCCGGTGGTCTGGCCTCTGATTTGGTGTTGACTCCTCCTGGAGGGGGAACAAGCAAATCCCGCACACGATAACAGGGATATTCTCCGAAGAGCATCTCTCATAATCGTTGAGGGTATTGAGCTGTACGGGCTGGCCGTTGGTCATGCCCGTTTGCGGCTTTCCCTCTTTTCCTGCGTTTTTCTGAACTCCGGCAACAACGCGGCGTGACGGGCCTTTTTCCCTGATTTCGGCGATGGCTTTCTACATCAGCACGAAGCGTTCTGGGTTGGTCGGGTGCGTGCTGCGCGCATAGATGCCATGCGGATCGAATTGCGACATCTCCCGCCAGAACTCCGGTGCTTTCTCAATCGGATAGATTCCGGCCCGGGCGAATATATAGCCCGACGTAATCGGCTTCCTGCTCATAGGCCGGTGAATACGAGGCCCCTCCGGCCTGCGCACCCCACGCGGGATGCGCCCCCTCTTACAGGATGCACAGCACCCCGCAAGCGGGTGCTAACCTTATTGAAGCACAGCACCCCGCAAGCGGGTGCTAACCTTATTGAAGCA
>JAKFYP010000101.1 GCA_021730835.1 Alphaproteobacteria bacterium | reverse complement strand
CAGCGAGCGCAGTGCTTTCTGGAGGCTTTCCTTGAAGCAGCGGCCAATCGCCATCACCTCACCGACCGATTTCATCGCCGTGCCCAGCAGCGGTTCCGTACCGGCGAATTTCTCGAAGGCGAAGCGGGGGATTTTGGTAACGACGTAATCAATGGACGGCTCAAAAGCGGCGGGCGTGGCGCGGGTCACGTCGTTGGTAATCTCATCGAGCGTATAGCCGACCGCCAGCCGCGCCGCTACCTTGGCGATGGGAAACCCGGTCGCCTTGGAGGCCAGCGCCGAGGAGCGCGATACCCTCGGATTCATCTCGATGACCACCATGCGGCCTGTCTCGGGCTGTACGGCGAATTGCACGTTGGAGCCGCCGGTATCCACGCCGATTTCCCGCAGCACGGCGATCGAGGCATCCCGCATGCGCTGGTATTCCTTATCGGTGAGGGTGAGGGCAGGGGCCACCGTGATGGAGTCGCCGGTATGTACCCCCATCGGGTCAATATTTTCTATCGAGCAGACGATGATACAGTTATCGGCATGGTCGCGCACGACCTCCATCTCGTATTCCTTCCAGCCCAGCAGCGATTCATCAATCAGCACCTCGTGGGTCGGCGAGGCGGCGAGGCCCGTGGCGACGATGCGCTCATACTCATCGCGGTTATAGGCGATGCCGCCGCCCGTGCCGCCCAGCGTATAGGAGGGGCGGATGATGGCGGGCAGGCCAATGGTATCGAGCAGCTTGCGGGCGTCATCGAGCGAATGGGCGATGCCGTGGCGCGGGCATTCCAGCCCGATACGCGCCATTGCTTCGTTAAATAGCTGGCGGTTCTCGGCCTTCTCGATGGCCTCGAGCGATGCGCCGATGAGTTTGACCCCGTGCCGTTTGAGCGCTCCCGATTCGGCCAGCGCCTTGGCGCAGTTGAGCGCCGTCTGCCCGCCCATGGTCGGAAGCAATGCGTCGGGGCGCTCCTTCTCAATGATTTTCTCGACGATTTCCGGCAGGATCGGCTCGATATACGTGGCATCGGCGACATCGGGATCGGTCATGATCGTCGCCGGGTTGGAGTTGACCAGCACGATGCGGTAGCCCTCTTCTTTCAGCGCCTTGCAGGCCTGCGTGCCGGAATAATCGAATTCGCAGGCCTGACCGATGACAATCGGCCCTGCGCCGATAATGAGGATGGTATGGATATGCGGGTTACGGGGCATCGTTGTTACTCACTGCCATTTCGTTCTGAAGTTGAATTGTTCTAGATAGTGTCGTCAAATTCGCTGATGCGTAGTGAAAATACGGGATTTCGAGAACCGGAACGGAGTGTATATTGTAATACATGAGTACCGGAAGCACAGAAATCCGTATTTGTAGCAAGCAGCAGTAGAATTTGACGACATTATCTAGCACGACTTTCAAGAATTGAGATTATATGCTCATCGCTATACATTGCTTCGTTCATTCATTGTATTTTCTTCCGCATACCCCAACCCCTGCGCGATATACGTCATGGCCAGCGTATTGAGGCTGACACCTTCCTGCCGGGCGCGGCGGGAAAGTGTCTCGTGCAGGGATTTTGGCAGGCGTTGCACATATTTGCCGCTATAATGAGTTGGCGGCAGGGAACTTCCGGGTTTTGGAATGGCGCGCCCTGCCTCTTTTGCCGTGGCTATCCAGACTTGCATGGCGTCCTTTCCCATTTCAATGGCTTCCTCCGGTGTTTCTCCGTCCGACATACAACCAGGCAGATCGGGATATTCGACAAGGTAGCCGCCTCCTTCTTCCGGATTCAGCGGGCGAATGAGAAAAGGGTATTCCGGCGCATTTGCTTTCATGACTCCAACTCCTCTATCATTTTGAGTAATCTTTTAATGTATATAGGCTTTATCGGTTTTCTGGCGGGTATGGTCAGAATCTCCCAAAGTGTTGAATGGGTAAATGTCACATGGCTTCCGGAAGCCTTGCGGCATTGAAGACCGTAATGGTTTGCAATACGTTCTATATCATCCATCCGCCAGTCGCGGGGGTTGTTTCGCATCTGGCGAAGCAATTTCTCTATGGATGACATAGTACTACATATAATATCACATTACAACCGGTCATTCAAAATCCATCACCTTCAACACCCGCCGCAATTCGGGGATATAACCCGCGATGCGGCCGTAAATCGCTTTGGCCAGCTCCTCGTTATAAGTATGCGAGGTATTGTTGCGATCCTCGAGCATGCCAAGCCACAACGCTTCATCGGTAATCCATTCTTCCGCATAGGCTTTTTGCAGCGCCGCCCGTGGCGATTTTACGTCGAATCCCTCATGCCGCAGCGCCGCCTGCAAGCTTTTCCAGCATAACTCGAAGGTAAACTCGAAGCGCTGGATCGTGCCATCAACGGAAAGCTCGGCGTTCTCGGGCTGGGCCAGCGCTTTCTCGAGGCGCTCCAGCGCCCGGCCAAACCTTTTGAGCAATTCGCTACGGTTTTTCATACAGCAGCTTTCCTTCCCGAAAAATGGTGTTTTTCAGTTCCTCCGCGGCCATATCCAGCCGGACGCAATCAATCTCCAGCAGCGTATCGGCCTGCCCGATAATCTCGCGCACCGCCGCCCAGTCCTTTGCATCGGCCTGCGGGCAGCGTATGGCCAGATCAATATCCGAAGTCCGCTCCTGCTCACCCCGCGCCCGCGAGCCATAAAGATAAATGGCGTCTATGAAGGGCAGCGCGGTCAGTTGCCGGAAGAATCCGTAAGAGGAAATATCCCCGGATTCAGCCATGCTTTTCCCCCATCAGATGAACGAAATGCTCAAACAGGTAGCGGCTGTCATGCGGGCCGGGTGAGGATTCGGGATGGTACTGCACGGCGAAAGCGGGCAGTTTCTTATGCCGGATACCCTCGACCGTGCCGTCAAACAGCGAGGTATGCGTGACTTCCACGTCGTCGGGCAGGGAGTCCTGCCGCACGACGAAGCCGTGATTCTGGCTGGTGATCTCGATACGCCCGCCGTCAAGACGCTTGACCGGGTGGTTAGCGCCGCGATGGCCCTGATACATTTTCTCCGTCTCGGCTCCCATTGCCAGCGCCAGCAATTGATGGCCGAGGCAGATACCGAAGACCGGTACTTTCTGCTTGAGCAATTCGCGGATGACCGGCACGGCGTATTTAGCGGTCGCCGCCGGGTCGCCGGGGCCGTTGGAGAGGAAAACGCCGTCGGGTTTATGCAGCATGATGTCAGCGACGCTGCTGGTTCCCGGCACGATGGTCACCCGGCAGCCATAGCTGGCCAGCGAGCGCAGGATGTTGAGCTTGGCCCCGTAATCCACCGCGACGACATGGTAATGCGCTTCGTCAGCATCGCGGTAGCCGTGGCCGATTTCCCAGCGCTTGCGTTTCCATTCATGGGTGGATTTCGAGCTGACGGCATGCGCCAGTTCCAGCCCGTTGAGATCGGGTACGCGGATCAGCTCCAGCAGGAGTTTTTCAGCCTCGGGCATATCCCGCGGGTTTTCGCGGTAGGCAATCAGGCAGTTTTGCGGGCCGTTAAGGCGAATCTTGCGGGTCAGCGCCCGCGTATCCACGCCGCTGATCCCGGTGATACCCTTGCGCTTCAGCCATTCCTCCAGAGGGGCGGTGCTGCGCCAGTTTGACGGCACGGTCACCGCCTCGCGCACGATCAGCCCGTTGGCGCCGTGATGTTCGGATTCAATGTCCTCGGGGTTCGTGCCGGTATTGCCGATATGCGGGAAGGTAAACGTGATAATCTGACCGTGATAGGAGGGGTCGGTCAGGATTTCCTGATAGCCGGTCATGGCCGTGTTAAAGCAGATTTCGCCGCTTGCATTGCCGGGTGCGCCAATACCGTAGCCGTGAAATACCGTCCCGTCAGCCAGCAGAAGCAAGGCGTTATGCGGGGCAAAGAAGATTCCGGTTTCTGGCATGGCGACTCGCAGACAAACTGGCGCGAAACTAGGCAAAACCATCCCCCGCGTCAAGCGTTATAGCCGATTTACCGGTATCTTCTGCCATCATCCGAAAATCCTTTCATTCATGGCGGCGATCTTGCGGGAAATATTGAACTTCCGAACGGTGGGCTTAGATAGTGAGACCATTGCATCGCTCTTCCCCCCGCTCAAGCACCCGCATGCGGGGTGCTGTGTCCATACAAGGCCAGCATCCCACAGGTGGATGCTGTATCTTATGG
>JAKFYP010000204.1 GCA_021730835.1 Alphaproteobacteria bacterium | reverse complement strand
CTGAATTTATTATCCGGGTCACTCAGAATCGCATAGCTGTGCACATCCCCCGCATCCGCATCGCTTGCCCCCAGCGTGGCGATCACCGCCCCGATCCCGCTATTCTCCGCAACCGAACTTGCCGACAGCGTCACTCCCGTCGGCGCATGGTTCACCGCAACCGGCACCTCTGTTTCCGGTTCCTCTTCCGGTTCGGAAACCGGCTCAGGCTCAGGAGCAGGTTCGAATGAAGGAGGGGATACAGGTACGGAAGGCACCGATGGAACGACAATCTCAGGTAATTCGGAAGGGATTTCCACCACCAGCACCGTATCGAACCCCGGCGAAAACGGTATCACAAGGTTATTGTTGCTGCTCTCGCCAAACGCGTTCTCACTAAAATCATCCAGAAAATAGTTCTTCCGCGAGAAAAAATCTTCCAGACGGCTCAGACCCGTATTCTCAATATAGGTTCTCTCAGGGGCCGTCAGTTCCTGACCATCATGCAATTCTTCTTGCAGGCGCAAACTCACCACAGATGAAATGCCACTGCTTTTCACCGTCCCGTCTGAATCCTCATGCGATCTCTCCTGATAGTTCTGTTGAGGATTACTCACCGATGATAACGCCGCACTCTGCTTCTCGGCAGGCGACTCCTTGCCGCCCGCTTGCGACGCCAGCTTCTCCGATAACCACGCCGCATCCTCCTCAATCAAATCCGCCGGGTTGATCGGCTCATTGGGATGCTGCAAGCTGCGGATAAACCCGATGCTTCCCACCGCATCCCCCGACACCACATACATCCCGGATTCCGCGTCAAAGCGCACCTGAACCCCAAACTCCTGCGCTTTCGCCAGTATAAGGTTCTCCGGCTGATCCAGCTTCAGGCGCAGGGACACAGGCGCGCCATATCCGCCGCGATTAATCGCCAGCAGCGCCATTTGCAGCCCGGAAGCAAGGCTCTCGCTATGTCCTGATGTCGTCACATTGCTCCTGTTCGTCAGTTACCCACGTACAGGATACAAAAACCCCTTTAACATCACGTTAACTTTGTTAACCATTTTAGGAGAATTTATTTTGCTGATGCCCGGTATTTTATTCATTATAAAAAAACATTTATTTTCATTTGCGCCAAATGGATATCTGATAAAAGCATGCGACCCCAGATATTTTCAGGATGCTGCCAGTATTTGGCCGCAGCATGAACCAAAATGACAATAGCGTGCAAAAACAATGCTGTATCTCTGACTGTTATGATACGGTATAGCTGATTGAGTTTGTGCTTACGCACAAACTTTACGCCGCATGAGCATCCATCTGTGGGATGCTCATCTTTTTTATGACACAGATTGTTGCGAACGACATGCTTGCCGAACTATACTCATATCTGACAACTCCCTGCTCCTTTGAAACCCGGCAAAAAGGGTATTTACGCGAGTCCGTGGCCATTGAGGCACGATACCGGCGCTGTCACCATGTCTGGTCGGCGCATCTGGAGCAAACCCGCCGCGCCATTATCGTGTCCGCCGAGCAATGCAAGCCATGCCGCAAAGCAGTCGTACTGGGATCGGGTTCCCTGCTTGATATTCCTGTCGAAACATTGGCAGCGCGCTTCGATGAGGTCTGTTTGATCGACCTTATCCATCCAAAGGTTGCCCGGCGACGTATCCGATCCTTACCGAATGTGTATCTGGCAGAGGCTGATCTGGGTGGTATTGAGGTATTACCCTTTCCGGAGTCCGATGGTGCAACCCTCATCGTGTCGGCTAATCTGCTGTCACAACTGCCTTTATCGCCTGTTGCAGCATTGCGCCGCCGCGATGCTCCGGAAGATGAGTGTCTGGCGCTGGGACAGGTAATTATCGAGACCCATCTGGCGCGGCTGCGAGCCACCGGTGCGCATCTCTGCCTGATTACCGATATCACGCGCCAGCGTCTGGATCATGCCGGAAATATCGTGATGCAGGAAGATGCTCTGTTCGACGTTACCCTGCCCGCCATCCACTCAGAATGGGATTGGGATATCGCCCCGGCTCCTGAGAAAGAGAAACATCATAGCTGGCGGCATCGCGTGGCGTGGGTTATACTCGCCTGAGTATGGTCGGAGCTAGCAGTTTGATGAATTAGTGGAGAGCGTACAGGAAGGCGTAGCCATTGCACAGGACAAGGCCAAGCCCACCCGTGTGCATTATTTCTACCGGAGACTGGTACGGATTTCTGGTTGGCGGCACGCATCGGGAAAAAATACTATTCTAATAAAATAATTCCTCAATAGCGCCTGTAAGGCGGTAAATGCCAAAATTATGCAACAAGGCCGTCGCTAAGTATCCCCGCTCAATTCATCCTTCATCAGCCCGACCAGCTCCAGCCCTTGATAAACCAGCGCCGTGTAAAGCTGCACGAGGCTGGCCCCTGCTTCCAGCCTGGCTCGCGCATCCGCCGCCGAGGCGATGCCGCCTGCCCCGATCAGCGGGATTTTGCCGCCGGTTATCGCCGAAAAGTCACGGAGAATACGGGTGGATGGCTCCAGCAACGGCCTGCCGCTCAGCCCCCCCTGCTCCTCTTTGGCGGCGCTTCGCAGCGAAGCAGGCCGCTCAATGGTGGTGTTACTGATAATCACCCCGTCCGTTCCGCTTTCGATCACCGCCTGCGCGATGCCTTCCAGCGCACCGCGTTCCAGATCGGGTGCGATTTTGACCAGCAGCGGCGTGTTACCCTTGGCGGCGTTGAGCGCGTCGAGCAGCGGCATCAGATGTTCCCGGCGCTGTAAATCGCGCAATCCCGGTGTATTGGGCGAAGAAATATTGACCGTAACATAATCGGCCAGCTTGCCCAATCGCTTCAGCCCGGCCAGATAATCGGCCAGCGCATCTTCGCTATCCTTGTTCTTGCCGATATTGACGCCGACAATCCCCGCCGCCCGGTCGCGCCGCTCCAGACGTTCGGCCACGCGCTCCATACCGTCATTGTTAAACCCCATGCGGTTGATGACCGCCTCGTCCTCCTTCAGACGAAACAGGCGCGGCTTCGGGTTGCCCGGTTGCGGACGCGGCGTCACCGTGCCGATCTCCACGAAACCGAACCCGGCCCTCAGCAGCGCCGGAAAAGCCTCGGCGTTCTTGTCGAACCCCGCCGCCATGCCGATTGGCGAGGGGAAATGCAGGCCAAACAGGGAGCGCGCCAGTTGCGGATATTCCTTTGTCAAGGGCAGCGGCATCACGCCTTTTTTCAGCGCCGCGACGGCCAGATCATGCGCCCGCTCAGCCGGAAGAGCATGGATAAACGGGCGCATCAGGGGAAAAAGATTCATGGAAAATAAAAACCGGCGGATCGTATATCTTTGAAGGAGCCTACTCCCCGCGACTGGAAAGCTCAAGTGTCTCCTCATCTGCCTCGCCGAGAAGATAAGGCAGCGGATCGAAGGATTGCTTGCCCCGCCTGAGCGAAAAATCCAGATGCGCACCGGTTGAGCGGCCCGTGGAGCCTACTTTGCCGATCGCCTCCCCCTGCGCCACCGCGTCACCCGCCTTCACGCTCCAGTCGGAGAGATGCCCGTAAAGCGCATACATTCCGTCATCGTGCTCCACCTTCACATAACGCCCGAGGCGGGCATGCGTACCGACCTCCGCTACTGCCCCGCCCATACTGGCCAGCACCGGCGTACCCTTCGGGGCGGGAATATCTATGCCTTTATGAAAGGCCCGCTGGCCGGTAAACGGATCTTTGCGGAAACCGTAATGTGAGCTGATATCCGCCTCCGACGCCCCTTTTATCGGCCAGTGATACGCCTCTTCCCGCTGCGGCGTTTCCACCTCGCGCAGCGTATCGGGAGATGCCCGCCGCGACTCCAGCCGCGCCACTTTCAACGGCATAAAATGCGGCTTGCCGGGCCTGTCACGCGGCGTCAGCGCAAAATAGCGCTCGCGGTATCCTGACAACCCGCCCGTATGATCGCCTTTGTCGCGTTCCTTCGAGAGAGCGAAAAAGCGGTTTTCCGGCATCGCCGCCGCCGGGAGCGCCATCAGCAGAACACACGGAATCGTCAGGGCTAACCCTGCGATTCTTTTTCTATATCTTGTCAATTCCTGCTTTGACATTCGCTACATCTTGTGTAATTTTGCATAACTTGCGCCCGATTGCAGGGGAGTGCGTGCGGCGACCCATGGACAGATTAAAGCAAATAGCGTGCCGGTATCGAATATTGCCGGTTTTCCTCAGCGCCTTCTTATTGGCGGCGCTGATGCCTTTGCTTGCTGTCGGGCAGGCCGGTGGGGATGGTTTTGTGACCGTCAGGAGCAGCAAAAACC
>JAKFYP010000004.1 GCA_021730835.1 Alphaproteobacteria bacterium | reverse complement strand
ATAGGGATTGTCTATTCCGGGAGCCGCCTTTTAAGCCTTTGTATCATATCCATACGTTCGTGCAGTATAGCAAGGACGACCGGTTTCGTTTTATTTTCCGGTTGCCAGTAACAGATATAATGATGTCCACACCGACAGATGCGTATATGCGGATGACTATCCAGCGCTGGCTTTGAAAAATCTTCTTTTGCTGCAATAAGTGCAAAAGCATCATCCAGAAGACCCGCATAAACAATTGCCTGCGTTTTTCCCCAGCGTGTCGCGGTGTAGCGGGCAATGGCAGCAAGATCATCTCTGGCCTGAGGCGTCAGAAGGACCGGCAAGTCAGGCATCAGGTTTACTGGCCAGCGTTTCTTCAAATACCTGTGTGGCGGATATGGAAACCAAATTACCATTTTTGGCGGAAGCAAGGCGGGGAGCAAGGAATGCTTCCAACTCACGCAAAGCAACCTGCTCCTCATCGCAAGATGGTAAAACCCGCTGCAACACATATTCGCGGATGCTCGTGCCCTGCATTGCGGCAATCGCTTTTATCATTTGGTGTTGCTCCGCAGTCAGTTCAATGGAAAGGCGACTCATGACGGCCCTCTCTATAGTAAAAACATACGAATAAAAAACAATAATAACACAAACAAAGCGCAAACACAAATGTACATTTGTGCTAAGCTAGGATTGACATATCTGCCTGACCTGCTCAGCCAGCGAGGTCTGGCGGGTACGGCGCAGGCGCTCGGCATGCAGGATATGGGTAATCTGGCGCAGGCTTTCATCAAGGTCGGTGTTGACGACCACATAATCGTATTCGCTCCAGTGGGCGATTTCCGAGGCGGCGCGCTCCATGCGGTATTGCACGACCTCTTCCGGGTCTTGCGCCCGCATGCGCAGGCGGCGCTCCAGTTCTCCCATCGAAGGCGGCAGGATGAATACGCTGGCCATGTCCTCCCGGCAGCAAGCTGCCAGTTGCTGTGTGCCCTGCCAGTCAATATCGAACAAGACGTCAATGCCGCGCTCAAGCGCCTCGAAAACGAAATGCCGGGGCGTGCCGTAGGATTTGGAAAACACCGTGGCATGCTCAAGCAACTCTCCGCCTGCCGCCATCTCTTCAAAGCGCTGCTGGGTAACGAAAAAATAATCCGAGCCTTCAATCTCGCCCGGGCGCATGGGGCGCGTCGTCACCGATACCGACATGCAGAGGCCTCGCTCAGCCGCCAGCAATTTACGCGAGAGCGTCGTTTTACCCGCGCCCGAGGGCGAGGAGAGGATAAACATAAAACCCCGTCGGGTGGGATTAGCGCTCATGCTGCAACACCTCTTTGAGTGAAGCGGCCAGCGCATCGGCATCGTCGGCTTTGGCGAAATAACGCACAAACTGGCCGTTGCGATCCATCAGGTAGACGCCCGAGGAATGATTGACCAGATAATGGGGATCGTCTTTGGCCTTCGGGTCTTTCTCGCTGTAGACCCGGTATTGTTTTTTCAGCCCGGCAATCGCTTCCGGACTGCCGGTTAAGGCAATCAGGCGCGGATCAAAGGCGGCGGCATATTCCCTGAGTACCTCCGGCGTATCGCGCTGGGGATCAACCGTAACGAATACCGGTACAAAATGCTTTGCCTCTTCTCCCAGCATCTGTAGCGCCTGCGTCATGGTCATCAGGGTGGTCGGGCAAATATCGGGGCAGTTGGAGAATCCGAAAAAGACCAGAGAGAACCGGCGGTGCAGCATGGCATCGGTGACGGTATTGCCCCGCTGATCGGTGAGGGAAAAAGTCCCGCCTATCGGCGTGGCGTCAGGGTCGGCAAGGGAGGTCACCGGCTGCTGGCGCGGATGCTGGTTGACCCACAGCATATAGGCAAGGGTCAGCAGCAGGGCGGCGAGCAGGCGAATAGCAATACGTTTGCGCATGGCTACGGGATACCTCTATGGTTGCCGCCTGTAAAGAAATTTTGGTTGTTTCTGTTGTGACGGCGGAGGTTATGCGGTATCTCCGTTTTACACGCCATTATCTCCCGTTCTTATGGATATCCTGCCTTATCTGCACGCTCTCCTGCTCGGCATCGTCGAGGGTATCACGGAATTTCTGCCGGTATCCTCAACCGGGCATCTTATCTTGCTGATTGATTTACTGAAGTTTGAAGGGCCACCCGGTAAAGTTTTCGAGGTCGTTATTCAGCTTGGAGCGATACTGGCGGTTTGCTGGTATTACCGCCGCCGCCTGTGGCAACTGAGCATGGGTGTATGGCGTGACGGGCGGGAGCGCTATTTTGCCGCCTTACTGCTGGTAGCCTTCCTCCCGGCGATGGTGATCGGCGCGCTGGCCCATGATTTCATCAAAACCGCGCTGTTTTCACCGCGTGTTGTGGCCGTAATGCTGATCGTCGGTGGGATAGCCATCCTGCTGATCGAGCGATTCAGGCCCGCCCCCCGTTACAGCGAGCCGGATCGCCTGCCGCTGAAAACCGCGTTCCTGATCGGCCTGTTTCAGTGCCTTGCCATGATCCCGGGCACGTCGCGCTCGGGTGCGACCATCATGGGTAGCCTGCTGCTGGGACTGGAGCGCCGCGCCGCCGCCGAATTTTCTTTCCTGCTGGCAATTCCTACCATGCTGGCGGCGACGGTCTATGATGTCTATAAAAACGCCGGTCAGCTCAGCGGGCAAAGCTGGGAGCTGATCGGCATCGGTTTTCTCGCCGCGTTTTTCGCCGCCCTGCTGAGTGTGCGCGCCCTGCTGGCCTTCCTCGGGCGGCACGGCTTCGCTCCTTTCGCCGTCTACCGCATTGCGCTGGGCGCGCTCATGTTGTGGCTGCTGGCGGGTTAGGTGATATTCTCAAAATGTCGGGCGAGATCCTGACGCGTATGGAGAATGCGTATAATCAAAATGCCTGAATATAGCTCAGGAAGGTAGAAAATAACGTGGTTTCCCTGAGTAAAATCATGCAACCCCTCGGGCAACAGGTCGCTTCGTGCTCTTCCGGCGCGAGGATTGGAGGCAAGCATGGCACAACATTGTTTCAACTGAGCGATATAGCGGAGCGTTTGAGCGCGGCCCCATGTTTTGAGCGTATAATGATAAATTGCCCTCAAATCTGCATCGGCTTCACGAGTAAAGCGGAAATTCATGCCTGACCGTTATTTTGATGGGATTCCATTTCGGCCTGCGCGATGATTTCATCGAAAGATCGGTCGCTAATGCCTGAAGCAAGCCCCTTATCTATTGCTTTCTGAAGCATAGCAAGCTTCATAATCTCATGTTGTTCATATTCCTGCTGGGATAGCATAACCGCTACGCGGCGACCCTTTTTATAAATAGCTACCGGCTCACGCTGCGCCATATCAAGCAATGCCCCGAAATGCGTTTTAGCTTCGGTAGAAGATAATTCTTTCACAGCGCCCCTCACGACCATTTTAATCATCTTGATCATTATTACACATTTTTTTTGCATGTGCAAACAAAGATGAACCGCAAAAAAACAGAGGAAACTTTCTACAATTTTATGTAATTAAACATAAACTTGCCCTCTCTGCGTCTTCCCTCATCTGCCGGATGAGGGCTGCGGTACCGTCAAAGGACATTTCCGGGCGCAGGTAATGGCGGAGCTTCACCCGCAGGCGACTTCCGTAAAGTTCACGGGATTCTTCAAGCCCGTGCACTTCAAGCAGGGGAGCGGGCAGGGTGAACATGGGCCGGATGCCCCAGCTTGCCACGCCCGGCTGCCAGATGCCCCCCTGTGGCTGGCAGCCCTGTGCCAATACCGCGTATTGCACCGCATAAACCCCGTAAGCCGTGGCGAAAATCGGCCCGGGATCGAGGTTAAGTGTCGGAAAGCCCAGCTCCCTGCCGCGCTTTTCGCCGTGCATCACCCGCCCCGTCATCTCGTAAGCCCGCCCGAGCAGCCGCGCCGCTTCCTCTGGCTTGCCGTCGCGCAATGCCTCGCGGATTTTAGTCGAGGAGCAGATTGTGCCGTCCGCCTCAACGGGTGGCACGGCGCGGTAGGTAAACCCTTCCGCAAAAGCTGCCTGTGCCAGCGTGCGGCTGGAGCCGCCGCGCCGGTAGCCGAAGGTGAAATTCTCCCCCGTGATGACGGCGCTTACCCTCATCGCCTGCCCGAGTATGCCATGAATGAAATCCTCCGCTGTCATGTGCGAAAGCGCCGCGCCGAATTTCAGGACAATAAGAAAATCCAGCCCTTCCGCCCGCATACGCCGCGCCTTGGCGTGAAACGGCTCAAGCCGCAGTGACGGGCTTTCGGGCGAGAAAAACATGCGCGGATGTGGCTCGAAAGTCAGCGCCGCTTTTGCGGCT
>JAKFYP010000124.1 GCA_021730835.1 Alphaproteobacteria bacterium | reverse complement strand
TTGCATAGCACCCGCCTGCGGGGTGCTATGCAAACCAATAATGAAGCATCCCGCAGGCGGATGCTTCAAGGGGGGAGCGAAGTATCGTGGTACAGATTCTTTTTTAAACCTAAAACCTAAAACCTGTAACCTGCCCCCCCCACGACTCAGCTACGGCTTACAGCCTTGCTTCGTCTGCTCCCCCTCAAGGGGGGAGCGAAGTATTGTGATTACAGATTCTTTTTTAAACCTAAAACCTAAAACCTAAAACCTGTAACCTGTGTACGCAGCCGGTTTGTGTCATGCTTGTATGGGTTTTGATAGGGGCGATGTGCATCATCAGGCTCGCAATCCGTTACGGCAAGGGTGGAGACTGATCCGCGGCGGCCCTGACTTTCCCTATATACTGGGCATGGGTCATCGCATGGCCGGGAATCGGCTGACTGGCGCGGTCATCCAGTATTTGCACCAGTTGGGCGGGTGTCTCATTCAGGCTGATATGATGGCAGGCGACCCGGCCATCAAACTCAAGCTGAAGCTCCCCGGCAAGCTCCTCCAATTCCGTTTGACGGAGGTTGTCGGTAATCAGGATATCCATCGTGGCATTTGGTATTTGCTCCAGCACATTTCTCATGTTCGCCAGCGCCTGTGGCCGATCAAAAACATCCCCATCCGAGGGAATGATGAAATGCGTGGCCCCATGCTCCGTATCGGTATAGGCCGGTGATTTCTGATCGGCTATATATTGCAGCAAACACGGAAATGCCGGAGCAAGCTCTGTTCCGGAGCCAAGACCATTCAATACCGCTTCGATGCGCTGTGCCTTTATCTCCTCCTCCATGTCCGGTGAGAGAATAAGATTGCGCGGCAGGCCGGTTGCATCGTCCTTCCACTCTCCCGCGCCGCCCCATAACGCGGCATAGACCTGAAAGGGGGCAGGGACATGGTCGGCATCCGTCCAGAGGTGAGATTCCTCCCCTAGTTTCCGGCAGGCGTCATTGAGCAGCGCGACGGTTTTCATGCAGGTTTCCATGCGGCTGCCTTTGTTGGCTCCCATGCTGCCGGAGCCATCCATCAGGATCACCAGGTCGTGGGTAACAGGGAGCGGCTGTTCCGCCTCACGCCGAACGATACAGAAATCCTCTTCCTCAATTTCGCCTGTGCTAATTCTTTGAGCCAGATCCTCAACCCTACTGACATCTAAGCGCCGGTCATCATCTCCCCCTCCCGGCATTTCATATTGGTTATGAACCAGCCGGTGTTCTGTCGTCTGAATGCGCCGTGCCATATCCGCCAGTCGCTCGGTCGCTGCCTCCACGGCGGCCAGATAAAAAGGATCGGTTTGTAATTCCTTGTAGCTTCTGCCATCGCTCAGCACGATATCCAGCGGGTTGCCGCCGGAGGACGCGACCGCGCCCTGATTCATATTAACCGCTGGTCTGACGGGTTTATTATCCCCCTGAGCGGGGGCGGGTTGGGGTGCATTCTCTTGCCCTTCCTCCATCCCCGGCGGCGCTGCACCGTTTGTCTGCCGTCCACGGCGCTGACCGGCTGTCTCCTGATCTTCTCCCCGATCTCCCTGCCCGCCGGTTCGCACTCCATGCTCGATGCCCTCCTGAGCGCGTGGCGTGCCGCCGCTTATGGGGGCAGGGGCGTTGCCTTCGATACCCTCCACGCGCAGGCCGCCTTCGCCGGGTTCGGGCTGGCCTGCGCCCTTTTGTTCCATATTCTGAATTTTCTGATCAATCCGGGGTTCCGCTTCTCTCAGCATTTGCTCAATACAGGGCATGGCCATCGCAAGGATTTCCTCGTGCGGCACATTGCGCCAGCGATTATAAACCAGTGCCATCTCATCGAACGTGACTCTCTGATGCTCCTCACCGGTGAGCGGATCCGTGAAACTGTGTCTGAGCACCATGCTGGCCTGCGCATTGGGCATACGCTGCTGAATCTCAAGGCTCAACTCACGGATGCGCTGCCATGTATTCCATTGATCCTCCGGTGTATCGCCGGGCAGCAGGCTGAGTTCAACGCCCAGCGAAGCCAGCCCCTCGGGGCTATCCGGCTCAAGGCGGTTGCTGATATAAAACGCCATGTTAATCGCGTGGTCTAAATTATTGTATCTCTGTTCGGCTTTGCTCGTTGTGTTTTCTGGGGTGGCGGTTGTCTCGGCGGGTGCGCCAGCGGAGTTGTGATGTGTGAGGATATGATTTCCCACATTTGCAATTGTCTCGGCGATATTCAGGGAATCAGCCATGTTTAGTTTTATTAATTCGGCAGCATTTTGATCGTGGTGCGAATCGGAGAGATTAACCGCATAGCGGTTGACGCAGCTATCCTCGGCTGAATTCCATATGCCGTGCATTAGTTTGTGCTTCAACGAAAGCAACTCAAATTCCTTATATTCTGCTTTGGTTAATTTGCTGTCAGGGGGATAAGCGGGAGGAGCATATTCTTCCTTCCCGTCAATCATACCGGTCGGCAATTCCATTCCGCCTTTGGCGGCAAGGTCGGCCAGACGCTTCACATTCTCCTGCATGGTGGGGGGATAAATCTTGCTGTATTTATCATGGCCGATTTCGTGATGTGCCCATGTAAGAAAATGCCCGGCATGCATACCCATCTCAGGTATAAATCCTCCCCCAAGGATCAGGGACATGCCAAGCTCGAGGCATATTTTCGGCGGGATGCCCCTTTTTTTATCTCCCTGAAAGCTGCGAAACCAGTCGCCCGGAGCGCCATGGACGATTTTAGTGGCGGAGGGTACATGCTGGCTCAGCATGTTATAAATATTATCCATGAATACGCTCTGGATAAGCGCTTTGGGGACAGGTTGACCCTGAAACTTTTCCGCCGTAATGGTCTGGTTGGCATAGCCATGCGCCAGCACCGCCGTCCAGATAAGCTGCTCCGGCGGGGTCGCCAGTGCCAGCCGTCCGGCCTCCTTGGGTATTGCGTTGCTCCGGGCCGCCTCCAGAGCGTAGACGCATTGCTGATGAAAATTCTCCTGCTCTTTTTCCGGGACTTCCTTGCCGACCAGCTCAAAAAACGCCTGCAAGTCTTCCTCGCTACCCAGATGAGGATGTCGCTGGGCTTGCTCCAGTATTAACTCAAGTTGTGCATTATCAGGATGTTGCGCTTGCTGCGCCTTGAGTTTTCCGATCTCGGTGGCGTTGCGGTAGAGCGTGCATAAGGCCATGCGCTCGGCAATATACGGCGCGGCATCCGTCGTGCCGCCCTGCATGGCTGGCAACGGGCCGGGCGGATTTTCCGAGAGGCCAAGTATTTCATGGCCCGTCCTGCCGGTGATGTTGGTAATATATTCCGGTAATGTCGTTTTCCCGAATATCATCGAGATGTCCTTAATAATATTTGCTCTGATTATCCCCCCACGACTCAGCTTCGGCCTTCGGCCTTGCTTCGTCTGCCCCCCCTCAAGGGGGGAGCGAAGTATTGTGGGTACAGATTTTTTTAAACCTAAAACCTAAAACCTAAAACCTAAAACCTAAAACCTAAAACCTATAACCTATAACCTGTAACCTACCCCCCCACGACTCAGCTACGGCCTTCGGCCTTGCTTCGTCTGCTCCCCCTCAAGGGGGGAGCGAAGTATCGTGAGTACAGATTCTTTTTTAAACCTGAAATCTAAAACCTGTAACCTGCCCCCCCCACGACTCAGCTACGGCCTTCGGTCTTGCTTCGTCTGCTCCCCCTCAAGGGGGGAGCGAAGTATCGTGAGTACAGATTCTTTTTTAAACCTAAAACCTAAAACCTAAAACCTGTAACCTGTAACCTGTAACCTGCCCCCCCACGACTCAGCTTCGGCTTTCAGCCTTGCTTCGTCTGCTCTCCCACAGGGGGGGAGCAGAGTATTGTGGGTAATCAGAATATTTAAAGCTAATCAACGCGCCGTGTCCATTAATAATTTGTTATGTTTTTGTGACAAAATATTAAATATTCCTCAATATCGCTATATATTTCAGCCACATCACCTTTCTGCGGAATTGAGCGCCATTGGGTCAAACGCCTGAAGGCTGTACATTCTTTCCATAAACGCATTCTGGTGAAACATGCGGGCTTTCCACGCCGGCGGCAGGGCTTCCATCACTTTGTTAAACAGCATGCGATCGGCTGGCTTGCCGGATTGTATATGCAACTCGTCGATCCGCCGCATCAGATGCGCGTTCGTCTCGCTGATCTCACGTGGCTTGTAATACACACGCCCGCGACACACCCCAGGCAGCCGACATTGCCGCCGCACGCTGATTTCAGGATGATCCTTGACCACACGTCCCAAACGCTCGCTCTTGCTCAGCGCTTGAGCACTCCGGAC
>JAKFYP010000045.1 GCA_021730835.1 Alphaproteobacteria bacterium | reverse complement strand
CACAAACCACGCCGCCTGCTCGTATCGCGCCGCCACCGGCTCCCGTGCCGCCCCGGCCAAAGCCGCCGGTTGCTGCGCCGGTTGCCTCCGGGCTGACTGAAAGGCCGATGGTCGTAAAGCCAAAACGCATTTCCGCACCTCCACCACCTGCACCTGTTGTCGCGCCTGAGCCGATTCCCGCACCACCACCACCTCCTCCTCCGGTTGCGATGCCCGAGCCTGAGCCATTGCCGTTACCTGAGCCGGAACCAACACCGCCTCCTGCCGCTGTGGCTGAGACACCGCCGACACCGGAGCCGATGCCGGATATGACATTACCGCCTGAACTGCCTCAGGGGGAGGCGTCAAGACCGGTTGCGGAGCCGGAGCCGCTACCACTACCCGAGCCGGAACCTGCACCGTTGCCTACCCCTATGGCTGAGACACCGCCAGAGCCACTGCCGGATATGATATTGCCACCTGAGCTGCCTCAGGGGGAAGCACCTGTCATGCCTGCGCCGGATATGGAGCCGGATATAAAAATGCCGGAAGAGAAAAAACCGGAGCCGCTTTTCCCGGAAGTTGCTCCGCCTTCCGAAGTGCCGGGAGCGATGCCGGAACTGACCCCGATAGAGAGTCTCCCGCCAATGCAGGAGACGCCTTTTATGCTGGAGCACGAAGAAGCGCCTGCTCTCGAAGTTAAGCCGGAACCGCCAGCCCCGGATACAGTTCCCGAAACTTCAGTAATGCCGTCACCGGAGGAATTGTTGCCATTGCCGGATGAGCGCCCCTTGCCTCCCGTTAAACCTGATGCCGTGCCGGAAGATCCGGCAATCAAGGAATTGCTGGAGCTTCCGCCGATGCCGGAAGAGGCGGCGATGTCGCCGGTGATGCCTGCTCCTGAGCCGGATACTGAGCCGATGCCTGTCCCGGAGGCGGAACCGGAACAAAAGCCGGATGTCGGGGTGATGCCGGATGCCACCCTGCCGATGCCGGAAGAGATGGGCGAGTTGCCGCCGCCGATGGAAGAGTTGCTGCCCGATCCCGCGCTGACGCCTGAGACGGCTGAAGTAATACCGCCGGATGAAAAACCAAATGCGGATGTCGGGGCGCTGATGGAGCCGCCAATAGCCGAATCGTCGCCGGAGCCTATGCCAGAGCCAGTCCCGCAGGATGCGATGCCTGAGCCTGCACCCGCTCCCCCGCCTGCCGCCGAACCTGAGAAGAAAAAGGGATTGTTCTCCGGCGTGTCGCGCATGTTTGGTGGTATGTTCAGCAAAGATGATAAAAAAGTGTCACCGCCAGTGGAATCGCAACCAGCCCCCGCGCCGGAGCCGTCGGTTGCGGAACCGGTAACCCCGTCCGAACCTGTGCCGGGTGGAGAATCGCCGGTAATTGAATTGCCGGAGGCGATGCCGGAAGAATCCGCGCTTCCCCCGTTGCCGGGGCAGGAACCACCTGCCGGGATGGAATTGCCGGAAGCGATGCCAGAGGATAGCGCATCATCTCTGCCTTCACTGGATGCGGTGACCAGCCGCAAGGGCGATGGCAATGAAGCGCTGGATTTCCTCAAGCGCCAGCAGGGAATGGAACCGGCGACGGTAGAACCGGTTGAAACGAGTGAGTTGCCGCCGATTGCCCCCGTGCCAACACCCGGACTTGCGCCTGAGCCTGTCATTGACCCGATCCCGGAACCCACGGCTCCTATGCCGGAAACATCATTCCCGGAGTTGCCGCCCGTGCCGGTGGAAACGCCCCCCGAGGCCGCTCCCCAGCCGCAGGATATTGCTTCACTGGAACCTGAACAGCCTGTTGAGCCGCCAAAGGCGGCCTCACTTGGATTGCCGGAGGGTGAGCCGGTGCTGACAATCGTGTTTGCCGAAACGGAAACGGATGTGCCCCTGACGATGCAGGCGACACTGGAAGATCTGGCCAGAAAACTCAGTAGGGAATCCGGCGGCGTCACCGTGGTTGCCTATGCCTCGGGGAGTGAGGATCAGGCGAGCATCGCCCGCCGTGCCTCGCTGTCAAGGGCGCTTGCCGTTCGTGCGTTCCTGATTGATTCCGGCGTGGACAATCTCAGGATTAACGTGCAGGCGATGGGCAACCGCAACCCGGGCGGCCCGGCGGAGCGCGCCGATATTTTCGTGCAGTAATTTTCGTGCAACAAAAGGCTGTTGCATTCTTGAAACGTCAGGCGGCAATTTCTACGCCGGGACGGGAAGGAAACCGTATTGCACTGACGAAGCGGGCAGGCTGCGCTAATGAGGGTATGAACCCGGCTGATTGCAGGAGTGAGTGACGTGGAATTGTTGACGGCTTCCCATATTGCCACGCTGGTATTTTATGTGTTTTCGTTCTTGCTGGTCATGGGCGCGGCGATGGTCATCGTGGCTCGCAATCCGGTTCATTCTGTGCTTTCCCTGATTTTTTGTTTTTTCAACGCTGCCGGGTTGTTCGTACTGCTTGGCGCGGAGTACCTCGCCATGACGCTGGTGATTGTGTATGTCGGTGCGGTAGCGGTGCTCTTTCTGTTCGTGGTGATGATGCTCAATATCAACTTCTCCGAATGGCGCGAAGGGTTTGCGCGTTATCTGCCCATTGGCGCAGGCGTGGGTATTCTGCTGTTTATCCTGCTTGGCTCGGCCTATATGGCGTCCGGTGGCCATATGCCTGAACACGCCACAGGTAACCCGATACCGGATGAGGCGATTGTCAGTAATACACGGGCGATCGGACAGGTGCTCTATACCGAATACCTCTATCCCTTCCAGTTGGCGGGCATTATTCTGCTGGTGGCGATGATCGGCGCGATCGTCCTGACTCTGCGCCATCGCCCGGGCGTGCGTAAGCAGCGCATTGCCACGCAGGTGGCGCGGCGGCGGGAAGACTGTGTTGCACTGGTTTCCGTAAAGCCGGGGGAGGGCGTCTGAGTATGGAGCCGCTGTTTGGACAGATCACTCTCCTGCATTACCTGCTGCTTTCGGCAGCGTTGTTTACGCTCGGTATCTGCGGCATTTTTCTCAACCGCAAGAATATTATCACCATCCTGATGTCCATTGAGCTGATGCTATTGGCGGTCAACATCAATTTTGTCGTTTTCTCGGTAACGCTGGGCGATCTGGCCGGTCAGGTTTTTGCGGTTTTCGTGCTGACGGTAGCGGCGGCGGAAGCGGCGATAGGGCTGGCGATTCTTGTGACATTTGCGCGTAACCGCGGCTCCATCGCGGTGGAAGATATTAACATGATGAAAGGCTGAGTGTGCATACGCTGATTTTCCTCATCGTTTTCCTTCCTCTCATCACGGCCGTGACGACCGGCCTGCTGGTGCGCAGCATCGGCGCTCGTCCGGCGGAGCTGATAACATCGGGCGGGCTGGTGCTGTCGGCGATATTCTCCGGCATCGTTTTCGGCCATGTCGTATTTGGTGACGGGCCGCAAAGCGCAGTGCTGGCGCCGTGGATTATCTCCGGCGACCTGATGGCAACATGGACGCTGAAAGTGGATGTGCTGACCGCCGTGATGCTGGTGGTGGTAACATGGGTTTCCTCCGTGGTGCATCTCTATTCTATCGGTTACATGCACCATGACCCGCATCGCCCGCGCTTTATGGCGTACCTCTCGCTGTTCACCTTCTTCATGCTCATGCTGGTGACGGCGGATAATTTTGTTCAGCTATTCCTTGGCTGGGAGGGTGTGGGCCTGTGCTCCTACCTGCTGATCGGGTTCTGGTATTCCAAGCCATCCGCCAATGCGGCAGCGATGAAAGCTTTTCTGGTCAACCGCGTCGGCGATATCGGGCTGGCAATGGGAATTGCCCTGATTTTCACCACGTTCGGCACGGTGGAGTTCGACAAGGTGTTTGCCGTGCTTTCGGCGGCGAAGGACTCTACGTTCAGTGTGGGCGGCTATGCCCTGCCGCTTCTCGATGTGATCGGGCTGCTGCTCTTTGTCGGCTGCATGGGTAAATCGGCGCAATTGCTGTTGCATACATGGCTGCCCGACGCGATGGAAGGCCCGACGCCGGTTTCCGCCCTGATCCACGCAGCGACGATGGTGACCGCCGGTGTTTTCTTGTTAGCTCGCTGCTCGCCGATTTATGAGATGGCTCCCCTTGCCCGGGATGTGATCGTGGTCGTCGGCGCGCTGACGGCCTTTTTTGCTGCGACCGTGGGACTGGTGCAAAACGATATTAAGCGGGTGATTGCCTATTCCACCTGCTCGCAGCTCGGCTATATGTTTTTTGCCTGCGGGGTGGGGGCATATAGCGCTGCAATCTTCCATCTGATGACCCATGCGTTTTTCAAGGCGCTGCTGTTTTTGGGAGCGGGTTCGGT
>JAKFYP010000010.1 GCA_021730835.1 Alphaproteobacteria bacterium | reverse complement strand
CCGGCCATCCCGGCGCGGCATTCGGTTGCCGCTGCTACGCCGAGCCGATCCCGCCGAAACATCCGCGCTATGAAGCGCCTTCCTTAGCGCCGCTGCTGGCCCTGATCCCGGCCAACCGGGCGCGGCTCCTGATTACAGCGGCGATTCGCAAAGCCGGTGCGCGGCTGGCGAAATATATGAAGCCAAAGCCCTCTAACGAAAGAAAGATAGAAATCGACGATAGAAAGGCCCAAAGCAAATACAAACACGCTCCAGACTTTGGCTTGCCAAGGAATTATAATAAACAGAACGCAGAACGATTTAAGGAAGCGATCAAAAAACATGTCGAAGATAAAAACACACAGGTGATAAAAGGGACATTTAAGAAAAAACCCGTTACGCATTACTATAATCGCACCACTGGAGTTAATGTTATAAAAGATGCTAATGGTAATTATATTTCGAATTGGAAGCTCTCGCCTGAGCAGACCAGGAAAGTTTTAACCACGGGCGATCTTGGAGGTGGAAAATGTTTAAGCTGGAATTGAACCCTAGTGAGAAGATTGTGTTATTCGATCTGTTAAGTAAAATAGATGAAAATGAGATTCGAATAAAACTTGATAAGGCGGAGCAAAAACTAATATCCGATATGGTTGTCCAAATGGAACCAGTAATGGAAGATGTCTTCTCACCTGACTACGATATCATTTTAGAAAGAGCAAAAAAAGAAATATTGTCCGAATGGGAAACGGATTCGTAACAAAACATCCTCCCTTAACCTGACCCCCATACCATACTTCAGAACTGGCCCTGATCCCGGCCAACCGGGCGCGGCTCCTGATTACGGCGGTGATTCGCAAAGCCGGTGAAAAACTGATAAAATACAGAAACAGACAACGCACCATCAAACCTGAGCCTTTCAAACGTCCCGAAGGAATTCCGGAAAACTGGATACAAAAACCGGCAGACAAAGGACATGGTACTAAATACGTCGATCCAAAAAACAGCGGAAATGATGTTAGGATACAAAAGGGAAACCCAAATGCGAGATACGCCAATCAGAAAAAGAATTATGTAAGATGGAAGAAGAATGGGCAATGGATGGATAAAAATGGTAAACCTTCTACAGATCCTGAAAAAACACACATACCTTATGAGGAATTTAATTTTGATCAGGAGATTTTCAAATGATGATTAAAAGAAAAATATATAAAAGTATTTTAGTATCGGCATTAAGAGAATTGGCTGATCAAAATTATCAGGAACGCATCTGGTTAAACACGGGAGATAAACCCATCTTCACGCTTTCTTTTACTGAAGCCGTAAACAATGTCTTTGACGATGCGCTTGTAATGGAAGCCTTACAGGCTAAGCGCATCATCTTTGATACGCATGTTACACAAACATTGCGGGAACTTCACGAGGCGACGAGTGCTATCGATGAATTCCGTCCTGAAGAAGCCATTATCAGTGACCCGTTGATGAAGATTGTTCGTGAAAAGGCGGCGCAAGCGCTCGCATTAATCCGGGCAAGCGACGGCGTCGAAAGCACGGTGGAAATCGTCGAATAATCTCAAAGCATTAGAATGTGTAGAACACGAGACTTGATCTGACGGACGGTTATCAGGCAGCGACTGTCAGTTTGGTTTCGCTGTCCGATGATTTAGCCACAGGAATGGTTTTTTCTGTTGCTAAATTGACTCCACCTAGCTTGCAAAAACAGAAAAATCATGTATACTTCTATTGTCTTCTGACTTTATTTTTCCCTAAAAGAGAAATAAAGCCGGTTACGCCGCATAAGCGACGGGCTTGCGGTCGCAAGCCTGCCATTCCAATTATTTTAGGAAATCGTTAAGTGGAATGACTATAAGATAAAATCTGGCGTAGGTAGTGCACATGATTACGCTCAATGATGGTTTCTCGGGAAACGCGCTGCTTAATTTGCGTTCGGCGGCCACAGGGCTTGAATTCTCCTCTTATCAACTTGGCTCAGGCAATCGACAGCAATTCGCCGGGGATGACGTGGCGGCTACCGCCATCGGCGTGAAATACGATACCCGGGTTGCGATGCTGCGACAGGTGCGCACGGATATTTCGCGTGGGGTATCCCTGCTTCAGACGGCGGATGCGGCCTTGAAAAACGTAGATGACGTGCTTTCGCGCATGAAAACAACAGCGGTGCAGGCTAATAGCGGCTCGCTGACCGGTCAGGACAGAGCTTTTCTCAATATCGAATTCTCGCATCTGAAAGAAGAAATCAGCCGTATTGCGTATGGCACGCAATTTGGAAACATTTCCCTGCTGGATGGCGGGCAGGAAGGGACGTATCTGCTAAAAAACAGCGTTCTGGAGCAATCGAGAAGCAGTCTCATTAATATTGAGCCGGTTGATTTTTCAGAGGTCAGTCTGGATGTTGGCTCACTCTCGCTGAAATCTCCGCCAGCGGAAGCGTCTTCTTTTCTAACATCTCTTGGTATTACCGACCTGCGGCAATTGACTACGGAAGACCGGCACACCCTGACGGGTATCCTTGAGAATAACGCTGTGTCCATCGTATCCGTGCAGGTTGAGATCACCAACCTGAGCCAGACCCTGAATTTAAACGGTAACATACAAACTTCGACTTACACATCGATCAGCTTCAGCGCCATTACGGGAAGCAACAGCTTTTCATCCTTCCTTGCCGATACGGATGCAGAGCGCCTGCCTGACATTCGCGCCGTATTGCAGGAGGATTTTCGGGATTATAGCCTCGTGCACTCGGAGCGCTCAATTCTCTCATTCTCGTTGGATGAAAAAAACGGGGAGGATTTATATCTTACCAAGGCCAATGCAAAGCTTGAATATCTGTTCAGCGACATCTCCATCAACATCCTGACGCAGGAGAACGCCGCGCAGGCCGATCGGGATATCCTCACCGCAATTGATCGGCTAACCGGCGAGCGGGCCAGTATTGGTTCGGCGCTCTATATTCTGGATACTGCGATACAGTATGTGTCGGATGCGCTGGCCGGATTCGATAGTGTGCGCTCGTTGTTCGAGGATGCCAATATTCCCGAAGTCAGTATTGAATACGCGTTGATGAGCGTTAAGCGTGAAGCCAGTATTTCGATGATCGCGCAGGCCAGCAAATTGCGTGATGACGCGGTGACCCGCCTGCTAAACCGTTATAACTAGTGTAGTGTTACCAATAAAAGACCTGATTACCCACTATTCACCGCTTGCCTCTTATCTGTATGTATGTCAGTAAAAGCAGTCGGTTACCACTCCCCCCTTGGAGCACCCGCCTGCGGGGTGCTCCTCTTGTGTAATGTACAGCACCCCGCCTGCGGGGTGCTATGCAAACCAATAATGAAGCATCCCGCAGGCGGATGCTTCAAGGGGGGAGCGGTGAATAGTGGGTAATCAGAGAAGAATATGATTACGATTTCGATAATTTACAATAACCAAAAAAAGGGGACGTTATGAAAGGCCTATTTGAAGACCTGAAGAGGCAAGGTTCTCGACCGCCGTCTGTGTCAGGAATAGGCGAGGATGGTATTGTTAGGGTAAGGCCGGATGAGCTTGGCGATATGCTTGATGCCATTTCGAGAACAGAGTCCAGTAAAAATCGCATTTCATCCAAAACAGGCCGAACGCATGGCTAATATCCTGATACTGGCGGCCCGGTTTTACGAAGACATCGCCGACATGCTGATTACCGAAGCCCGCGCCGAGCTTGAGCAGGCCGGGCATTTGTGCGAGGTCATTGCCGTGCCGGGCGCGTTCGAGATTCCCACGGCGCTGGCGCTGGCCATTGACAGCGGCAAATACGATGGCTACGTCGCGCTCGGTTGCGTGATTCGCGGCGAAACAACCCATTACGACTATGTTTGCGGGGAAAGCGCTCGCGGTATCAATACGCTGGCGATTCAGTACCGGCTGCCGGTAGGCTACGGCATCCTGACCGTGGAGAACCGCTCGCAGGCGGAGCGCCGCGCCGCGCCGGGCAAAAACAACAAGGGGGCCGACGCCGCCCGCGCCTGCATGCGCATGCTGGCGCTGAAAAACGAGATGGAGCGGGCATGAACCCATCTTTGCGCAGGAAAACCGCTGCCCGCATCGTGGCGGTGCAATGCCTGTATCAGGCTATTTATCTGGGCGAGAATACGCCTCCCGAGGCGCTGATCGAGCGTGCCGGGGCGATGCGCGAGGAGGAGGAGGGCGAAAAAATCCGCCTGCCTGCCGTGCCGGACAAGGCGCTGCTGCGCGGCATCGTCACCGGCGCGCTGGAGCAGCGCGAGGCTATTGAGGCCAGACTCACCGAACTTTTCCCGAGCCGCTGGCCGGGGACGCGCCT
>JAKFYP010000099.1 GCA_021730835.1 Alphaproteobacteria bacterium | reverse complement strand
AGCATTGATAAATGTTCGGTTGTCTTTTGCCTCCTTGCCCCAGGCGCCAGCCCTACCAGGCAAAAGCGGCTCTAATAACGACCATACTTTATCCGATATATCATGACGCCGATGTGCTGCAACCATTGGAAAACCTCATTCTTAGGGTGAATAAGGCTGCATTATAACAAATTCACTATCTCATGACGACACTATCTAGGGAGATTGTATATTTCCGCTATTCCAGCATGTCAATATAGCCGGAGATGATATCCAGCCCCTGCTGCCAGAAAGCGGGTCTGGAAATATCCAGCCCGAACGGGGCCAGCAATTCCCGGTGATGCAGCGTGCCGCCCGCCGCCAGCATGGCGAGGTATTTTTTCTCAAACCCTTTGGCCTGCCCGGCGTCGCGCTCTTTTTGATACTGGGCATAGAGCGCATTGACCAGACAATCGCCGAACGCATAGGCATAGACATAAAACGCCGAATGGATGAAATGCGGGATATACATCCAGAAATTTCCGTATTCGGGATGAAATTTCAGCGCCGGGCCTAAGCTTTCGCCCTGCACTGAGAGCCAGATTTCATTTAAACGCTCGGTGGATAACTCACCCTTGCGGCGCTCGGTATGCACGCGTTGTTCAAATTCGCAAAACGCCGCCTGCCGCACTACCGTGTTGAGCATGTCTTCGACTTTGCCGGCAATCAGGATACGTCGTACCTCCTGCTTTTTCTCGCGGCGGAGAATCTCCTGAAAGGTCAGCATCTCTCCGAATACTGAGGCGGTTTCAGCCAGCGTCAGCGGCGTATCAGCCATCAGTGCACCCTGTCCGCCCGCCAGCACCTGATGCACGCCATGCCCCAGCTCATGCGCCAGCGTCATGACATCCCGCGTCTTGCCCTGATAATTCAGCAGCAGGTAGGGATGTGCAGAAGGCACGGTCGGGTGGGCGAATGCACCGGGCGCTTTGCCGGGGCGCACCGGCACGTCAATCCAGTTTTCATCGAAAAACCGCTTGCCGATTTTGGCCATCTCAGGAGAAAAAGCGGCGTAAGCTTCAAGCACAATGGATCTGGCTTCTTCCCATTTCCATTTACGGTCGCCATCCTCGGGCAGCGGCGCGTTGCGATCCCAGTAATCGAGCGTGCGTTTGCCAAACCAGCTTGCCTTGATGCGGTAATAACGGTGCGACAGCGCGGGGAAATTTTTACGCACCGTCGCCAGCAAGGCGGCGGTAACGTCGTCTTCCACCCGGTTGGCAACATTGCGCGAGGAGATCGGCTCGGCATAGCCCCGCCAGCGATCCTCGATTTCCTTATCCTTGGCCAGCACGTTGGTGATCATGGTGAAGACCGGTGCATGCTCACCGAATACCTTGCCGACGGATTTAGCGGCTTTCTTGCGGGCAGCCGCATCCTTCGACGACATTAAATCCATGATTTCCGGCTCGGTCAGTTGCCTGCCCTCATAGGGAAACCGCAACGCCGCGATGGTTTCATCGAACAGCCGCGACCACGCCGCATGGCCGGTGACCGATTTATCGTGGATAAATTTCTCCAGTTCGTCGGAAAGCTGGTAGGGGCGATGCGTGCGCACATGCTCAATCCATGGCGCATAATGGCGAAGCTTTGCCGATTCCTTCAGCAATACGGCCAGCTTTTTATCGGGCAACCTGTTCATCTCCAGCGTTAAAAACAGAATATGCGCGGAAATATCGGTTACCGCCTCCATCGTATCCTGATAAAAGCGCGCCCGCTTGCCGTCGGTCATATTCCCGGCATAAAGCAGTTGGGCGTAAGAGGCCAGTTTACCCAGACGCTCTTCCAGCGATTCGTATGTACGGATCAACTCCGCCAGCCCGTCGCCATCCAGTCCGGAAATCCCGCCCTCATAGGTTTTTTGCAGCGCTTCGGCACCGCGCCGCGCCTTTTTCAGATCGGCAGCGACTTCCTTCGCATCGGGGGATGCATACAGATCGGAAAGATCCCAGCCGGGAAGCGATTTACTCTGTTTCGATGCCGTCATGATCCATCGCCGGGCTGGCCGGCGCTTCCTGTGGCTCTTGCGTGATCTTCTCCAGCGATTCAATCGCCGAATCGAGCCTGTCTTCCGCCTCGCCCAGCGCATCCCCGGTATCGCTCAGCGTATCCTTCACAGAGCCGTCGGTCGCGCCATCCTCGGTTTGCGGCATATCGCCCGCCGCCGGGGGTACAACCAGTTGGCCATCGCCGGTCGCCGCCGGTCGTAGCAATTCCTGAAAGACCGAGGCTGCCAGCTCCTCGAAGGTGGTGTTACCGATTTTAAACGGGCCACCGGACTGACGTTCGATATGAATGGCAATTTCCTGCTCATCACTGAGCGCATCCTGCCCCGAGGTCTTCAGCAAAGCCGATTCCAGCACCGCCAGTTCTACCGGCCCCAGCAGCTTCGCTTTGCCAACCGCATCAACCATGCGGCGCGCTCCCGTGACTTTCAGCCCGGCATTGCCGTAGGGCAGAATTTCCGATGCGTTAAATTTCCACTCGGAACCGGCTTCCACACGATAACCCTCGCCGGTAATCGAGAGTGGCCCGACTTCGAGCATTTGCAGCTTGCCCTGTTCACTGGCCTTCAGCTTCGCCTTCAACTCGGCGGATACCGGCCCAAGCGGCGTCAGTGTTCCGGCAGGAGTCAGCTTGTCGAGCTTAAGGCTGTATTCCTCGCTGAGCATTCCCTCATCTTTCGTGATATCGGAGTACATGGCCAGTTCGTCAATCGCCAGTTCCGCCTCGTCAATATGCAGCTTGCTATCTTTTAGCATAATCTGTTTTTTCAGCGCACCGGTCGTGCTGTTTTGCACCACATGCGAGCCGGAGCCTTCCCCGAGAGTACCGCTGCGGATTTCCTTCCCGTCGCGGGTGATCGAAAAACTCGCCGGGAAATCCGCTTCCCATGACCGTTCTCCCTCTTGCGCCGCCACGTCGATCACCAGCGCAGGCTCCCCGCTGATAACGTAGGTATGCCGGGGATTGATGATTTCCACCGGCGAAGGAAGCGTGATTTCCGCCGTTTGCAGCGAGGAATCACCCGGCACGAAACTCAGTTGCTCCAGCCGGATTTTCGTGCCGTTATACGGCGAAAGAGGATTGGGGTGCGCAAACTCCAGCACCGGATTTTTCAGTGTTACCATCCGTGAGAACAACCCACCGCTAAGCGCCAGATCGTCGTAGGCAAGCGTTGCCTGATACCCACGCGGCTTCAGCATTTCATTCAGCCCTGCCTCAGCCTCGCGCACGCGCTGCTCCACCGTTGCCCGGTCTATCCCGGCGCGTGAGGCGACAAATCCGACCACCGCCACCAGCAGGATCACCGAGGAAGCAACCGCCAGACCCGTATAGGAACGGCGCTCCTTTGCTACGGGTTCTTCATCGTCCGGCGGGGGCATGGTACCGTGTTTGCTGTCGTTCATAGGATTCTCCTGTCGCGGACTCAAGCCAGTTGCATGTTGCGCGTTGCGGCAGGCAGCGTCACCCGCAGCCCGTCCAGTTCTTCGTGCATGATAATCTGGCAGCCCAGACGCGAAGTATGCGTAAGCCCGAAGGCAAGGTCAAGCATATCTTCCTCGTCTTCCTTCGCTTGCGGCAGGCCATCGTAAAACTTCTCATCGACGATGACATGGCAGGTTGAGCAGGCCAGCGAACCTTCGCATGCTCCCTCCAGCGGGATGGCATTCTTATGGGCAATCTCCAGCACTGAGACGCCGGACGGCGCATCGACTTGCTTCTCGGTTCCGTCGGGGTAGATAAATGTCATTTTCGGCATTTACTTATCCTCATCCCTTCTGGTAGCGGCGATGGTATACGACACAACCACCTCATCCGCCAGCGGTTCGGGTTTGGCCCAGTCGCCCTCGCCGATGTGAAACGCCGTGCGCGACAGGGTGATCTCTCCTCTCGCATACGCCGTATTGTCCTTAATCTCAAGCGTAAAGGGAAGGAGCAGCGGCAAAGAAATGCCTTTGAGGGTCAAAATCCCCTGCGCTTCGTAACGGGTTGCCTCGAGACGCCGGATATTGTCGCTAAAGAAGCTGGCTTCGGGAAATTGTTTCGCTGAAAGCCAACCCATATCCATCAGGTAGGCACTGACATCCTCATCCTCGCTGGTAAAGCTTTTCACCGGGACGGTTACGCGGATATGCCCGTCCTGCGGCGCATCCGGCTCCAACGCAATATCGGCGTGTATTTCCTTCGAGCTTCCTTCGAGCTTCGCGCCATCCATGACGGCGGTAAATATAACTCCACTGCCTTTGGGCAACACCTCCCATACCGGCGCGGCCCAAACCGGGGAAGCGATCAGTAGTAATGTGCATATGCAGAACAATAATTTCATGATTAT
>JAKFYP010000188.1 GCA_021730835.1 Alphaproteobacteria bacterium | reverse complement strand
TGCTCCGGCAAGGAGTTCCGAATCTTTGGAAAGCCCGGAATCCCCGGCGATTATTGCATTCATCCGTGTCTGGAAATCCGGGGCTTTTTTCTTTTCAGCCAGCACTTCCCGTAAGGCACGGCGTTTGGTGAAAATCGTGGTTGCGGCAGTCGTTGCGCCTGCCACGGCGCTCCCGGCGATGGCTGCGCCCGTATTGAGTTCCGAATGGGTATCCGGATTGTCTTGTTCCTTAGTCATGGCAGATAGTATAAAGCTTCGGTAAGGAAGAGGAAAGTGAAGATTCGATGAAGAATGACGGGCTTATCGGGCTGAAACTTGCTAACTCCGCTGATTCAGGGAAGGGGCGGTTTGCCGTTCATTCTCCCGGCTGGCGAATCCCTCCTGTTTGTGTCCACCGGAGAGGGCATGAATCGCCAGATACGTTCCCAGCCCGGCGGCGATCGTCGCCAGAACGGAGTAGCCGACGATTTTGTTTTTCTGAGCTTTCTCAAGTTCACCGAAGCTGAGTTTGATGCCTTTCTCCAGTTCGGCGTCAATCTCCTGCCCCAGCGACTTGATGGCAGGCTCGAGCGTGCGCGGCCTGATATCCTTATCAAAGATTTCCTTAAAACCGGCATTGGCTACCCACTCAACGTCCCCTGAAGGATACGGTCCGGCTTCCACTGTGTAAACTTGATCATCCTCTAGTATGATATGCAGTTCATCCGGGGCGTTGCGGTTCTGGAAATAAGGATCTAAACAACCGGGAAGGTTTTTGGTGGGAATGTTTTTTACTACAAGACAATCAGCATATTTTCCAGGTGGTTTGTAGTAAAATTCAGCTTCCCACAGCGTATCGGGAGTCAGTTGATGCCTGCCGTTTTCACTGAGGTCTTCATGTGTCTGCCGATGGTGACAAATAATGACCATCGTATGTTCGGGATGGGCAAGGATTTTTTCCTCAATATTGGCGATCAGTTGCCGTTTTTCCTCTAATTGTCCGTCTTTGGCGATAAAAGAAGCGACTTTTTTTGCGATCTCAGGGTTTTGTACTTTATAGGTCAGGAGTTTACCCGCTTCTCTATTTTTGAGTGTGTTGGCGGTGATCGTACCCGCAGCAGCGCCCGCCGCGCCGCCTACAATGACTGCGGCGGCATTGGCGGACATACTCGAATGTTGTTGATATTCTTCGGAAGCCATGCCGATCAGTATAGCCCCGACAGATAAAAAGTAAAAATGAAGATTTGGTGACAAAAGTGGCCTGTGAGCCGTGCAGGAGCAGGGCAGAGGTTTATAACCCTCTGCCGCCGCCGCCCGACGTTCCGGCAAAGCGGTTCCAGCGTTCGCTGGCCATGCGCTTGCGCCCGGTGTTTTTATTGCGGATTTCCTGTAGTCTGGCGCTCCACACCGGGTCGCCAGTGGCGGCAGGGGTAGGGGGAAGCTCGGCCAGTTGGGCCGCCTGCCCGGCAATACGGCGCGCTTCTTCTTCCTGATGCTCGGCCATCAGGTTGATGTGATGATGGCGTTTATTGCGCGCCTTGATTTTTGCTTTATCGTGTTTGCTCAAAATGTATTACTCCTCTCCGGCGGGTTTTTCTGCCCGCTTTGCGGCGGCTTTGCGGCGCTGAAGATTGGTTCGCAATTGCGCTGCCAGCTTTTGCCTTTTAGACTTTACAGGAGAGGGTGACCGGCGCTCGGGGGAGGGGGAGTTATATTCGGTTACATGCTCAGTCATCGCCGGATAATATAGCCGAAAAATAAGGCGTTGCCAAGCCTTCACGCATGAAAAACACGCGGATTAATAAATGCGCTGTTAGGCAGAGGAAAACAAACCTTACGACAAGATTTCTCTTCTGTTTTATCGGGTGGGTGCTATAATCAAAGCTTGTCGGGACTGCGCGGTACGTCAGGCTGGTATGTCCCTTGGGCCGATATTCTTTGACTTGGGAGCCGTCCCTGCTTATGGCCGTGGCCTAAAGCATATAGCTCCCACCTGAACATACGGGCCACTAGCGGCTTGGTTCAGCCAACGGCCAAGCGGTTCCGGCAATCATCTGCTTACGCGGTTCTCTCCCGCGCCAGCGGCAGGCGGATACGCGCTTCCAGACCGATCCGTTTTCCCTGCTCATCCAGCCGGTTTTTCAGCGTGATGTCGCCGCCATGCGTGCGCACGATGTCGCGGGCGATGGAAAGCCCCAGCCCCGCGCCGCCGGTATTGGGATCACGCGAAGCATCCAGCCTGCGGAAGGGGCGAAACGCGGTTTCCATTTCCTGTTCGTCAATACCCGGCCCGTCATCCTCCACCCGAATGATGGCTGCGTGCTCGGAGACATTCAGCGCGATGCGGCAGGCTTTTCCATACTGCACGGCGTTGAGAATCAGGTTATCAAGCGCCCGCCGAAACGCCCGCGGCCTGAGCTTCATGGTTACCGTGTCGCTCGGCAGCAGGGTAATTGTCGCCCAGGTGCGGCTATGCGCCTCCACTGTTTCGGCCACCAGCCCGCCCAGATCGGTCAGCACCGGCTCCTCGCCTTCCTCGCCGCGTGCGAAGTCGAGATATTCCTCGACCATATGCCGCATCTCCTCCATATCTTGCCGCAAGAGCTGGGTTTCTTCATTGTCAGGCATCATCTCAAGCTGGAGCTTCATGCGGGTCAGCGGGGTGCGCATATCGTGCGAGATACCGGCCAGCATGGCGGTGCGCGATTCAATCTGGCGGGTAATGCGTGCCCGCATGGTCAGGAACGCTCGTGCCGCCTGCCGTACTTCCCGCGCACCCGAGGGCCGGAAAGCGGGATCGTCCACCCCGCGCCCGAATCCCTCCGCCGCCCGCGCCAGATGGGTAATCGGGCGCACCTGATTACGCATGAATAATACCGCCACGGTCAACAATATCGCCGCTGATCCGACCAGCCAGATGACGAACACCACCGTCGTCGAGCTGATGAGGCGCTTCTTGCTGGCCTCGATATGCAGCACGGCGTCGGGATAGCGAATGTCAATCAGGATATAGCGCGAGTCGCGGGGGCGGGTGATGGTGAAGGGATAGGTAATGCGCCGTTCAAGGTGATGCGAGAACACTGAAAAGCGCGGATCGGGCGGGCGGTCAACCCATGCCTCAGGTGGCCGGAATTCGATATTCATGCCCATCATCTGCCCGGTCAGTTCCTTACGATAGTTACGCTCGGATGGGTCGGCGCGGTGGGTATCGTAGACCAGCATGGCGACTTCCCCCGCCAGCGAGAAGGACATATTGCGCACGATGCTGTCCCAGTGGCTCTCATAGAAAATATAGATGGCGACGGCCTGTAGCAGAATAGTCGGCAGGCCGAGAATCAGCAGGGCGCGCCCGAACAACCCCGCCGGGAGGTAGCGCTTGATGCCGCGCCGCGATGGCTCGGGGGCAGAGGATTCCGGTGTGTCGGGTGAATTCATGGGATTCGGGCTTTCATGCGACATATTATCTTTCCAATTTATTTTGGCTCAAAATAAATTGGACGTTCAAGCGCCACTAAGGCTTACGCAACACGAGTTGCGGACTGGCGGTCGCCAGCCTGTCATTCCAAATAAGGACATTCCTATTTGAAATGACTATAGGGTTTAAGCCACATGAGAGTATGTCTCATGCGTTATTGCCGGAATCGCAGCGGATTCCAATCTAATGAGAAAACACGATGCGCGCAATAAGGAAGGGCGGGCTGAGGCGGGTATGCGCAGGGCAAGACGTGTCGCGTTTTGTATGATATACGCGGCGCATGGTTATGACCCTCACCCCGCATGAATTGCAAACCCTGCGTGAGCAGGCACTGGCCTATGCGCCGACCGATTTGCTGTGTTACCGGGAAGATAGGGATGACGGGCTGCGGGAGCATCAGGCGCGACACTGGCAGAAATGGCTCGACTGGCTGGAGGAAGAGTATGGCGTGCGCTTGAGCGTCACCGAGGGGATACGCCCGGCTGCTCACGACCCGGCTTCACTGGTGCGGCTGGCGGAAATCGTTGGCCAACTCACTGATGCGGATATTTTGAAGCTCTGGCAACTGACGCATCTGCTTGGCTCAATCGTGCTGGCGCTGGCGGTGTTGCGCGGCGCATTACCGCCCGTCGAGGCGCTGGCGGCGGCGTTTCTCGATGAAGACTGGCAGGCGGAGCGCTGGGGTCAGGATGAGGAAATCACCCTGAAGCGCCGGCAGGCGGCGAAGTCGCTGGCGGCCATACTGGAGGAATAAACGCGATGCCCCGGCCTGTCGTTTATACGGCGTAAGCCCCAGCGGCGTTTGAGCGCCGTGCAAATGGCTGGCGACTGCCAGCCCGCGCATCGTTGCGCGTTAAGCCCCAGCGGCGTTTGAGCGCCGTGCGAATGGCTGGCGACTGCCAGCCCGCGCATCGTTGCGCGTTAAGCCCCAGCGGCGTTTG
>JAKFYP010000160.1 GCA_021730835.1 Alphaproteobacteria bacterium | reverse complement strand
TCACTCCCTCGCCTCAAACCACAGAGGGCAATCATAATCAATCGTGACTTCCTCCCCGGCGGCGATGTCGCGGATGGCATAAAGCCGCATGGTACGCGCCTCAAAATCGCATACTATATCGGCATTGGCATCCGCCGCGTGGTTGACCAGCGACACCAGCCCAAGCGCCAGCGCTTCCGCATGCGCCCCGTCCCGCCAGCGAAACGGGTAGTCGAACAAGGCAGTGTTCTCCGGGGAAACCGGCTGCGCCAGCGGGATAACCGGACTGACTTCGAGCACATCACCCGCCGTCACCGGCTCGCAAACGATCACCCCCCTGCCCTTGCCTTTCATGGATACGACGCACAAAGCCGGATGGCGCATGAATTCAGGCGTATCGGGTGCATCCGCCACCGGTAACTCCATTAGTTGTGCGAGCAATATCAGCCCTCCCCTTGAGGGACCTGGAGCGCGAAAAATGAATGGAAACCCATTTATTTTTCTAGTCCAGGGGCTGAGAACAAGCAGCTTGCTGCGCTGTTTGAGGCGGGAGGGGTCATCCCCCCACGACTCAGCTTCGGCTTGCTGCCTCGCATCGCCTGCTCCCCCTCAAGGGGGGAGCTTGTATCCCGATAAAGCCCCTGCTCCTCATCAAGCGTAAAGCCCCGCTCGCGCAAATATTGCTGCGCCTCTCCGGTACGGCCCGCCGGATCGGGGTAGCGATAGACGCCGCCCTCGAAATTGGTCAGCAACAGATCGTCGCCGTCGCGGCCAACGACATAATCCGGCAGCAGGGGAATCTTGCCGCCGCCGCCCGGCGCATCCACCACATATTGCGGCACGGCGTAACCGGTCGTATGGCCGCGCAACTGGCGGATCACCTCCAGCCCCTGCTCAACCGTCGTGCGAAAATGCGCCGAGCCGGAAACCGGGTCGCACTGATAGAGGTAATACGGCTTGACCCGCATGGTCAGCAACCCGTGATACATCTTCTTGAGCACCATCGGATCGTCATTGATCCCCCTGAGCAAGACCGTCTGGCTACCGAGCGGAATTCCGGCATCGGCCAGCCTTGTCGCCGCCTCATAGGCTTCCGGGGTCAGTTCGTCGGGATGGGTGTAATGGATGCTCATCCACAGGGGATGGTATTTCTTGAGCATGTTGCACAAATTGCGGGTGATGCGCTGGGGCATCACTACCGGAATTTTTGTGCCGATGCGGATGAACTCCAGATGCGGGATTTTTCGCAGGCGGGCCAGCAGCCATTCAAGTTTGTCGTTGCCAATACTTAAGGGATCGCCGCCCGAGAGCAGGCAGTCGCGGATTTCGGGATGCGCCTCAATATATTGCGCCGCCTTTTCCCACTGGCTGGTGGAGAAACTATATTCGCCGTTCGTCTCCCCCACCATACGCGAGCGCGTGCAGTAGCGGCAATAAGTCGAGCAAAACCCGGTCGTCAGGAACAACACCCGGTCGGGATAGCGATGCACCAGCCCCGGCACGGCGGTATCGTGATCCTCACCGAGCGGGTCGGGGTCTTCGCCGGGGGTGCGCAAGAACTCATCACCCACCGGCACATGAGTACGCCGCAACGGCTGACCGGGATCAACCGGATCGAGCAGCGACAGGTAATAGGGCGTGATGGCAATGGGTAAATTCTCCGTGCGCTGGCGTACCGCCTCACGCTCGTCATCCGTCAGTACAAGGAAGCGCTCCAGCATATCCAGCCGACGGATGCGGTTTTTAACCTGCCATTTCCAGTCATTCCAGTCGTTGATGCCTGCATCGGGAAAAAATTTCTTCAAAAATGCCCGTGAGCGCTCGCTGACCGGAAAGCGATGCGCGGATTCCCGCGCCTTCTCGGAAGGAAGGCGGATCGGCTGGGCAGCAGGTTGAGGGAGAAAGGGAGAGAGCAGGGAAAGCGTCGCGGGGTTGCAAAGACCAGGTTCAGGGGACGCAAGGGGCGAGGAGACCGGTGAGAGGTGAGGATCGGTGGAACTCGGAGGTTCCGGATCCTGCGAAAGCTGTGCCATAGATAGAATACTCCTGTAAGGTTAGAATAACGCTTTGTAAAAACAATGGAAAAAGCCCTAGCAGGCGCATACCGCAGAATAGCGGCTCAAACGAAAACATGGGTGTATTTTACCCTACCTGTTATAAAAAAACAGCGGATTTTGACATCCGCTTTCATTTTTTTTCGATATGTCGTTTTCCGGCTATGTTGCCGCCGGACAGGGCATCATGTCCAGCCGATGAAGTCGGAGGCGGCGTAGGTGTAGGCGGCGAAGTTATCGACGGTGGCGACGATGACCGATGTTCCGCCGCCGCCCTGACCGTCAGCGTCGTACCAGACCTGACCGTCGGTGGTGTCGTAGAGGAATGTCGCCCCCGCGCCCGCCGTGAAGTTCCCGCCCGCGAACCCGGCCACGTCAAAGATGTCGGTATTGTCTGTGAGCGCGACGCCGTTCTTGGCCCCGTTGCCGGTGGTGAAGGTAAACGCCGCATCCGAGAGGGCGATTTTATCCGTCCCGCTGGTCTTGAAGTCGGTGACGTGATCGTCGTTGCTCGCCCCGGCCTGATCGAAGATCACCGTATCGTTGCCGGTATCCAGCGTCAGGGTATCGACACCGGAACCTCCGTTCAAAGTATCATTGCTCGTTCCACCATTTAAAGTATCATTGCCGGCCTCCCCCCAGAGTCCATCATTGCCACCATTCCCATATACAGTATCATTACCACTACCACCGTAAAGCCCGTCATGGCCCCATTCAGCGCCACTAGAAGCCATCGAATCATTTCCGGCACCCCCAAATATTACGTCATTTCCACCGCCGGTATGTGTGATAATGTCGTCACCTTCCCCGGCATTTACAGAAGTAGTCGTACCATTATTAATGTTGATCGTATCATTCCCGGCAAATGCGATGATACTTCCCCCACCTGCAAGGGTCTCACCGGCGGCGGTACCTTGTACACCTCCAAAAATGAAATCTGCATTCGTTAGTGGTGCGGTAAAATTATCGAGAACCAGTGAGAATGAGAAATTCCCGTTAGGATCATATATTTCCGTGTCCGTATTTCCGTTGATAAGCCTGTATTCCAATTGACCGCGTTCAGTAGCGGTGCCTTCCACGATGATACGATCGTAAGGAAGATTCAGCAGGATTTTGTCACCCCCCTGCTCGAAATCCATAATGATATTTCGAGCTGTTGTTTCTGTGCTGCCCTGACTGAAGGAAAAGATGTCGTTACCCGCACCGCCTATGAGCGTATCGGCAAGTCGGCTTCCGATTATCAGGTCATCGCCATCACCTCCGTCGAGATAATCCGCTATGCTAACACTCCCTCCCAGCGTATCGTTTCCTGTGCCGCCAAACAACTGGCTGCTATTCCATGAGGATGTGCTAATAGAATCGTTTCCAGAACCTCCATACAGTTTTTTATTGCCCCCGTTGACAGAAATGACAGTGTCGTTTCCACTACCTCCAAACACGGTATCGTTACCAGTACTCGCATTAATACTATCGTTACCATCTAATCCGTGAAATACATCATGCGCTCCACTGCCGTTGATTGTTTCACCGCCGTTTGTGCCCTGAGCAGTAAACGCGCCGACATCGACGTAGAAGCGCTGCGAAGCGTTGGTTCCGCCGTGGCCATCGGAGGCGGAAACCACGATGTCGAGCTGTCCGGCATTACCTGCCGCCGGCGTGCCGGAGAGCACCCCGGTTCCCGCGTTGATCGTTATCCAGACCGGAAGCGCGCCGCCGCCATAGAGCGTCGCGGAGTAGGTGAGCGTATCACCGGCGTCCGCGTCGTTGAAATAACTGGTGATGTTGAGGCTGAACGCGGCGCTGACCGTGGCGGGCGTATCGGATACCGTGCCAACGGCGGTGGGATCGGAGTTGCCTCCCTCCGCCACATCGGTGACGTTGATGGTAAACGTCTCATCATAGGTGTTGGTTCCGTCTGAGACGCGCACCGTCACATCGTGGTTGGTATCCGCCTCAAAATCCAGAGCCCCGTTGACGCGGAGCTCCCAGCTGCCCGCATTGTTGACGATACTAAACTTGTTGTCCGGGTCGTTTTGCACCGCAAAGCTCAGCGTCGCACCTGCATCCGGGTCGGTCCCTGTCAATACGCCGATCACCGTGCCGTTGGCACTGTTCTCCGCAACGCTGTTCGCTGACAGCGCTATGTCGGTGGGTGTTTCGTTGACGTTGGTGACGTTAATCGTAAACGTCTCATCATAGGTCAGTGCGCCGTCACTGACCCGCACGGTGACGTCGTGATTGGTATCCGCCTCGAAATTCATCGCCCCGTTGACGCGAAGCTCCCAGATTCCCGCATTGTTGACGATGGCGAATTTGTTGTCCGGATCGTTATGGATGGTGTAGGTCAGCGGATCCGCATCCGGGTCGGTGC
>JAKFYP010000031.1 GCA_021730835.1 Alphaproteobacteria bacterium | reverse complement strand
TCCGGCGGCAAACAAAGTCACGTTCTCCGTCATTTCCGAAAAATTGACCCGTAGCATCGCCATGCTTTGAAAAAAGAATGCTTCCTCTGAAAAGCGGGAGGCCGTTTCCGTCCAAATAATGGGGCAGGCAACCAAGGCTCCTTCTTTCATACATTTTTTAAGCGCTTTTTTCGAGGCATCGCAATAATCAGGACTTTCTTCAAACACATCGACCAGTATACAGGTATCGAGAGCCGTGATCATAGCTCTCCCCGCAACTCTTTCATCACTTCATCGGTATCTACGCCTCTGGCCAGACAGCCAGTCACCGCTTCCACCGGGTCATTGCTCCAGATTTTTTCGATAAAGAGTCGGCCATTCTCCTGCCTGAACTCCAGTTGCGTCCCCGGTAACAGGCCCATGTTTTCCCTAAATTTTTTTGGAATGGTGACCTGTCCGCGTTCTCCTATAACCGAGTGCATATCCCCTCCGGTATGTATTTATAAATATGTATTCATACCAAATTTATCATATTTGAGTGACAAGCTCAATCCATGATCATGGCGCTGTAGGTCGCTTCCGCTACTTTTACGCCATCCACTTTCGCCTCGGCGCTGAATTTCCAGACATTGCCGCGGCTGCGCTCAACCTGCACATGGATATAAAGCCGGTCGCCCGGTATCACGGGCTTGCGAAAACGGGCGCTGTCCACACTCATGAAATAAACCAGCTTGCCCTCGGCCTTCGCCCCCAGCGTATGCACCACTAAAATCGCCGAAGTTTGTGCCATTGACTCAATAATCAGCACACCGGGCATAACGCTCTGCTCGGGAAAATGCCCCATGAAAAATGGTTCATTAACCGTGACATTCTTGATGCCGATGGCCGATTCACTGTTTTTCAGGTTGATTACCCGGTCTACCATCAGAAACGGGTAGCGATGCGGGATCATCTGCTTGATGCGCTCCGAATCCACCGAGGGAAGGGAAGCGTCAATCATGGTATCGGTAACACTCATGCCTGCTCCTTTTTTCTCCTGATTAAACGGGCCAGCGCCACGGTCTGGCGATGCCAGTCCTTGACTGGAACCGCCGGTGAGCCACCATAGGACTCGCCCGCCGGAATATCGGCCATCACCCCAGCCTGCGCGGCGATTTTCGCGCCGGGGCCGATCCGCAAATGCCCGGCGATGCCGACCTGTCCGCCCAGTACCGCTCCGTCGCCGATGCGCGTTGAGCCGGAGATGCCGACCTGTGCCACGACGATTGCACCCCTGCCGATCTGGACGTTATGCCCAATCTGCACAAGATTGTCTATTTTCGCGCCGTCGCCAATGGTGGTATCCGGCCCTGTCCCCCGGTCTATGCAGGTTCCCGCTCCGATTTCAACGTCATTGCCGACGATCACCCGGCCAAGCTGGGGAACTTTCATATGGCCGTCACGATGCAGGGCGAAGCCGAATCCGTCCTGCCCGATATGCACGCCGCGATGAATAATAACCCGTTCGCCGATCAGGCAATGGCTGAGCGAGGAAATCGCGCCGATACGGCTGTCATGGCCGACGCTGACGCCTTCATGCAGCACGGCGTTGGGGCCGATGATAACGCGCTCGCCGATCTCCACATGCTTGCCGATGAAAGCCCCCGGCCCGATGGTGGTATCCTTGCCAATGGTTGCGGATGGCTCAACGACGGCATGGGGCGAGATACCGTCCACCTGCGGAATAAAGGGATAAAAATGCTGGGCGATACGGGCATAGGCACGGTAAGGGTCTTCGGTCAGCAGCAGTGCCATGCCTTTCGGGGCGCGGTCACGGTATCTCTCCTTGACGAAACACGCGCCCGCCTTGCTCTCGGCGAAACTGTCGATATATTTCGGGTTGTCAAGAAAACTGATTTTCTGCCGGTCGGAACGATCCAGCGGCGCGACATCCTCGATAGCGAACGCTCCTTCACCCTCAGCCAGCAATGCGCCGGTCATTTCAGCGATATCGCCCAGCCTCAGCGGGGTATTACGGGCAAAAAAACGCGGATCAGCCATCCTCTCTTTTCCTGTCGGGAAATAATCAGAACTGCACTTTCAGAGATGGCATCTCCTTATTGAGCCGCGTCAGCACCTGATCGGTAATATCGAGGCTACCCTCAAAATACAGAACCTGCGAGGTGGGAATCACCAGCGCCAGTTTTTTGTCCTTCGAGATATCCTGAATAATATCGGTCACTTTCTTCTGTATATCCGCCAGCGCCTGATTATAGGCTTTCGACAGGCTCTGGCGTTTTGCCTGAACGTCCTTTTGCGTTTCCGCCGCTTTCTTCTGGAAGGTTTTCACACGCTCCTGAAAGGCGTCCTGCGCGAGAATGGTACGCTGCTTGGCCAACTCCTGATCTTCCTTCTGCAATTCGGTTTCCTGCCTGCTGATCTGCTCCTTGAATTCGGTCTGCTTGGCTTTGAGTTGATCACGCGCCGAGGCAGCCACGGTCGCATCGCGCATGATACGCTGAACGTTGACGACCGCTGTGTTCTCCAGCGCTGCGGCGGGCATGGCAAGCAGAAGAAACGCGATTGCAAGGAAAACGGCGGGGAAACGAAAGGCAGACATAAACGGAAACTCCAGAAGTTGATGTGGTTAACCAGCGTTCTAACAAATTGCCGGACACTTGGCCAGCGATGTTTTAGACGGGGGGTGCGCCATTATGAAATCACGGAGGCGAGGTGCGATTTCACCGCATTCGCATCCCCGGCGAGGCGCGTATAGCGCTCGGGCAATTCACCCAGCGATTTCAGATGCGCGGGCAGGGCGGGCCGGTGGCCGGTCGCCTGCATCACCGCATCGGGAAACTTCGCCGGGTGGGCGGTGGCCAGCGTGACGACCGGCCATTCCCTTGCGCGGGTTGCCGTATTCGCGGCATAGACGCCCACAGCCGTATGCGGGTCGAGGATCTCGCCGGTTTGCTGGCGCACATCGCGGATTACCGAAAGCGTGGTTTTGTCATCGGCCATCACGGCTGAGAAATGTTCCCGCAGGCGGGTTAGCGGCCTGCCGCTCAGCATGAAGGAGCCGTTCTGGCGCAATGATTCCATCAGCGCGGCGGTGGCGGCGCTGTCACGATCATGCAGATCAAACAGCAGGCGCTCGAAATTACTCGAGACCTGAATATCCATGCTCGGGCTGAGCGACGGGGTGACGCCCTCCATGCCGTAGATGCCGCTATGGTAACAACGCGTCAAAATATCGTTGCGATTGCTGGCGATGATGAGGTCGGCAATGGGCAGGCCCATTTGCCGGGCGATCCAACCGGCATAAATATCGCCAAAATTACCGGTCGGCACGGAAAACCGAACCGCTTGCGCCGGAGCGCCCAGCGACAGGGCGGCGTGGAAATAATAAACTACCTGCGCCAGAATCCGCGCCCAGTTGATCGAGTTGACCGCAACCAGCCTGCGCCTTTCCTGAAAAGCGCGGTCGAGAAACAGGGCTTTGACGATGCGCTGGCAATCGTCGAAATCGCCGTCAATAGCAAGGCAATGCACGTTGGCGTCGGTCACGGTCGTCATCTGGCGGCGCTGGATGTCCGAGACACGCCCGTGCGGATATAAGATCGCCACATCCACATGCGGCAGGCCGCTGCACCCGGCAATCGCCGCCGAGCCGGTATCGCCGGAAGTCGCGCCGAGCACCAGCACCCGCTCGCCGCGTGTGGCGAGGATATGCGCCAGCACCCGCCCGAGGAATTGCAGGGCGAAATCCTTAAACGCCAGCGTCGGCCCGTGGAACAGCTCCATCAGCCAGTGATTCGGCCCAAGCTGCTTCAGCGGCGCGACGGCGCGGTGGCGGAACGGTACGTAGCATGCTCCCAGCAGCGCCAGCAACTCGGCCTCATCCAGCATTTCGCCCATGAAGGGCGTCATGATCCGCGCCGCCAGCTCGGGGTATGGCAGGCCCGCCAGCGCGGCAATCTCCGGCGGCTCAAGGTAAGGCAGGGATTCAGGCACATACAGCCCGCCGTCACCCGCCAGTCCGGCCAGCACGGCTTCCTCAAAATTCAGCTTCGGCGCATGGCCACGGGTGGAGAGATAGTGCATTGTGTCAGCGAGAAGGAGTTTCTTTTTGATCAGTGGCACGCGTTGTTCCGCCATGCTGCGCTGTCTCTTTAGGGATAACGGCGGTTGTAGGAGTGACGTTTGTGGCAGTTAAGAAACCTATTTCCTGTACGTCTTCCGGCGAAATAAGCTCTTTAGCCGCAAATTCCGCCGCCAGCGGTTTAGCATCACTGGCTGGAATGAGGTCATGTTTAATTAGCGCCCGAAGGAAATCTATGGGTTCATTTTCGATAGAAAATACATGCATAAAACTTAACGATCCGGCAACATAAGAAGAGCCAAACCCTGAACTTTCAAAAGCAGTTACAATAGGAGGTGTGTTTTCCGTGGCTCTCGGCATGACATATATTTCACCATCATCGCTTACCCTGACCTGACTGACAGGTGAGTTCTGATCCGCAACGGTAAACAG